>NZ_JBXWSJ010000015.1:0-91714 GCF_059613365.1 Ruegeria sp. BHSA163 | reverse complement strand
GGCGGATATCAGGTCGCTCCCGAATACACATTGACTTTTAGTGAGCTGAACGAAGGAAACCAGCATGAGCTTTGACTATGATCTGTTTGTCATTGGTGGCGGATCAGGTGGCGTCCGTGCTGCGCGCGTCGCGGCAGGCGAAAACGGGGCCAAAGTGGCGCTGGCAGAAGAGGACCGCTATGGCGGCACCTGCGTAATTCGGGGATGTGTTCCAAAGAAACTAATGGTCTTTGCTAGCGAATACGCCGGTATGGTTGGGGAAGCACAGGCCTATGGCTGGGATATTGAGCCCGGGACATTCAATTGGGACAGCTTCCGCAGCAAGCTTCATAAAGAATTGGATCGACTGGAAGGTATCTATCGCAACATCCTGAAAAACAATGGCGTAGAAACATTTGATCAACGCGCGCGCCTCGTCGATGCACACACAGTTGAAATGGCGGATGGAGCACGCAAGACAGCTAAACATATTCTGGTGGCGACCGGAGGAAGACCAGTTGTACCTGATTTTCCCGGTTCGGAACTGGCGATTACTTCAAATGAAATATTTCATCTGGAGAAACTGCCGGAAACCATGCTGATCGTTGGGGGCGGCTACATAGCGTGTGAATTTGCCGGGATAATGAACGGAATGGGTGTAAAGACTACGCAATTCTATCGAGGAGCTCAGATTCTTCGTGGTTTTGACGATGAGGCACGCGGCTTGATAAGTGAAGAAATGTGCCAAAACGGAATTGACCTGCATCTGGGCACCAACGTGCTTGAGATGGAACGGCGTGGCGACAAGATTTGGGTCAAAGCGACTAATGGATCAGAGCTGCTGTTTGATGTCGTGATGTTCGCAACCGGACGTACGCCGAACTCGGATGATTTAGGCCTTGAGGCGCTGGGCGTCGCGCGGGGAAGAAAAGGTGAAATCATCGTCGATGAGTACAGCCAAACTGGTGTTCCGTCGATTTTTGCGATTGGCGATGTGACCGACCGCGTGAACCTGACGCCTGTTGCAATTCGTGAGGGGGTGGCCTTTGTGGAAACGATTTTCAAAGGCAATCCGACACCCGTCGATCACGAGTTGATTCCGACTGCGATTTTCACTCAACCCGAAATGGGAACTGTTGGTCTCAGCGAAGAAGAGGCCGCAGAGCAAGAGCCGATCGAGGTTTACGCGACTTCGTTCAAACCAATGCAAAAGGCATTTGCCGGGGGAACGCAGCGTGTGCTTATGAAACTGATCGTCAGTCAGGCTTCCCGAAAGGTGTTGGGTTGCCACATTGTTGCACCCGGCGCGGGAGAGATGATCCAGTTGGCCGGCATCGCCGTAAAGATGGGCGCAACCAAAGAAGATTTTGACAGAACGGTTGCGGTTCATCCAGTGATGGCCGAAGAACTGGTGACGATGCGGCAACCTGTTCGCACTGCTTGATTTGCAAGCGCGCGCACACAAGTTACAAGGGACCCCGTGATCACACGGACCTAAATGAAGGAACAGACACATATGGCGGGCAACAGCGGTGGCCCCTGGGGGGGCGGAGGCTCATCCGGCGGCGGAGGAAATCGGGGCAACAACGGCGACGGGCGTAAACCCCCCGAAGGCGATGGCCCACAGATTCCCGAAATCGACGAGCTTATGAAAAAAGGGCAGGAACAGCTGCGCGTGTTGATGGGTGGTCGTGGCGGTTCGGGTCGAGGCGGCAATGGTTCGGGTTCCGGGGGGGGTGGACCAGCTTTTACGAAGGGCACTGTCGCGGTCGCCATAGTTGCTGCAGCGATATTGTGGGGAGTGGCGAGTTTCTACACAGTTAAGCCCGAAGAACAGTCGGTTGAACTGTTTCTGGGTGAGTTTTCTGCTGTTGGAAACCCAGGCCTGAACTTCGCGCCTTGGCCAGTTGTAACGGCGGAGGTCATTCCAGTAACACGCGAACAGACCGAGGACATGGGCGGCGCGCGTGGCAGTGATGATGGTTTGATGCTGACCGGCGATGAAAATGTCGTCGATATTGACTATCAGGTTGTGTGGAACATCAATGACCCGGCCAAGTTCCTGTTTAACTTGCGCGATCCCCGACAGACGATCCGGGCCGTTTCGGAATCAGCGATGCGCGAGATTATCGCGCAAAGCGAGCTCGCTCCGATCCTGAACCGAGATCGCGGTATTATCGCCGACCGATTGCAGGAGCTGATCCAGTCTACGATGGACAGCTACGATTCGGGTGTGAACATAATCCGTGTGAACTTTGACAAAGCTGACCCACCGCAAGACGTAATTGCCTCATTCCGGGATGTTCAGGCTGCCGCACAAGAACGCGACCGTCTTCAGAACGTGGCCGATGCCTATGCGAACCGCGTCCTCGCTGAGGCGCGAGGTGAAGCAGCTCAGGTTCTTGAGGAAGCAGAGGCCTACCGCGCCCAGCAGATAAACAGCGCGATGGGTGAAGCAAGCCGTTTCAGCGCGGTCCTGGAAGAATACTCTAAGGCTCCGGAAGTGACCCGAAAACGCCTGTACCTCGAACGCATGGAGCAGGTGTTGGGTGATGTGGACAAGATTATCCTAGACGAGAATTCAACCGGTCAAGGGCAAGGCGTCGTGCCTTATTTGCCGCTGAATGAATTGCGTCGCAACCAGGCTGAGGAGAGCAACTGATGCGTAAGTCAACATTAATCCTGCCGGTTGTTTTTGTCGCCATCGTTGCAGTTTTGTCCTCGATTTTCATCGTTGACGAACGTGAACGCGCCTTGGTCCTGCAGTTTGGCCGGGTCGTCGCCGTCAAGGAAGAGCCGGGTTTGGCATTCAAAATTCCTCTAATTCAGGAAGTTGTTCGCTACGACGACAGGATTCTGTCGATTGATGTTCAACCGCTGGAAGTCACGCCTCTGGATGATCGGCGATTGGTCGTAGATGCTTTTGCGCGGTATCGAATTGCCGATCTTGAGCAGTTCCGGCAAGCCGTAGGTGTAGGCGGAGTGCCGGTCGCAGAGGATCGTTTGGATCGAATCTTGCGCGCAGAAACTCGTGAAGTTCTGGGTTCGGTCTCGTCTCGGGATATTCTAAGTTCGGATCGTGCCGCGCTGATGCTGCGAATTCGTAACAGCGCGATTGCAGAAGCACAGGCGCTTGGTGTCAATGTAATCGACGTACGGCTCAAGGCTACTGATCTGCCGCAGGCCAACCTGGAAGCTACATTCGATAGGATGAAGGCCGAGCGGGAACGCGAGGCCACTGATGAACGTGCCCGCGGTAACGAGGCGGCGCAGCGTGTGCGAGCGCAGGCGGACAGGACAGTGGTGGAGCTTGTATCGGATGCACGCCGCGAAGCTGAGATTATTCGAGGCGAGGCGGATGCCGAGCGAAATGCGATCTTTGCCGAAGCTTACGGCGCAGATCCTGAGTTCTTTGAATTTTACCGTTCGCTCTCGGCCTACGAGCAGGCTCTGGGCGGGGGAAATAGTTCGATGGTGCTCAGTCCGGACTCCGATTTCTTCAACTATCTAAAGTCGCCCACAGGGCAGGCGGCCCAGTAATGGGTTTGATCCTACTGGCCATTGGGCTGGTATTGATTGTCGAGGGGCTGGCCTATGCGCTGGCCCCTTCGTTAATCGAGCGCATGCTCGAAGCGCTCCGTTCCTTGCCAGAGCAAGCGAGGCGAATTGCAGGTTTGCTTTGCGTTGTCAGTGGATTTGTCTTGGTTTGGGCAGCATATCAAATGGGTTTCTGATCCTGTGGTTTCACTTGACAGTGATTTCCCAGCGATCACGAGTTGCGGGTTAGGACAAACTGACTACATTGGTCAGTAAGTATGGGGGCCTTCGGGCCGTCACAGTAAGAGTTGTCTACAAGGAGACCCCAAGTGCAGGCGAAATCGCGCAGTATTTCCGTCCGGCGGGACGATGCAAGTGTCATGGTACGGTTAATGTGGCTGACTATTGTCGGGGCTCTGCTTGTTTTGGCACAAACAGTCGCTGCGCAAGCGCGCGGTGAAAGTCTGGCGCCGCTAGCGGAACAAATAAGCCCGGCGGTAGTGAATATTACAACCTCGACACTCGTTGAAGGACAAACCGGCCCACAGGGGATCGTGCCGGAAGGCTCTCCTTTCGAAGATTTTTTCCGCGAATTTCAGGATCGTAATGGTGACGATGACAATCGCCCTCGCCGTAGCAACGCTTTGGGGTCAGGATTTGTCATTTCAGAGGATGGCTTCATCGTCACCAACAACCACGTGATCGCTGAGGCCGATGAAATTCTAGTGGAGTTTTTTCCGGGCGACGGACAGCCTGTCAAAGAGCTGCCCGCCAAAGTGATTGGAACCGATGAAAAAACGGACATCGCGCTGCTTAAGGTTGAAGCAACGGGACCTTTGAAATACGTGACATTCGGTGACAGCGATACCGCGCGTGTGGGTGATTGGGTTATCGCAATGGGTAATCCCCTGGGTCAGGGTTTTTCAGTATCGGCAGGAATCGTTTCGGCAAGAAATCGTGCTTTGAGCGGGTCCTATGATGACTATATCCAAACCGACGCGGCTATTAACCGTGGAAACTCGGGTGGGCCCCTATTCAACATGGATGGAGAAGTAATCGGCGTTAATACCGCGATTCTGTCGCCTAATGGAGGGTCTATTGGGATCGGTTTTTCGATGGCGTCGAATGTGGTCATCAAGGTAGTTGACCAGCTGCGCGAATTTGGTGAAACGCGTCGAGGTTGGTTGGGCGTCCGAATTCAGGATGTGACCGAAGACATGGCAGAAGCGATGGGCTTGGATAAGCCTGGCGGAGCTTTGATCAGCGATGTTCCGGAAGGACCAGCTAAAGAGGCGGGACTGTTAGCAGGTGATGTCATCCTCAGCTTTGATGGCGTCGAGGTTGAAGACACGCGTGGGCTGGTGCGGCAAGTTGGTGAAACAACCGTTGGTAAGTCAGTGCGTGTCGTTGTGCACCGTGACGGAAGCACGCAGACCGTATTGGTGACACTGGGCCGCCGGGAAGATGCAGAACGTGTGGAAGAGGAAGAAGTCGAATCGATAGAGGAGCAGGATGAAGAGAACAAGGACATTCTGGGTCTCACGGTTTCGCCACTGACTGAAACACTGCGCGAAGACATGGGTTTGGACCCTGAAATGGAGGGCTTGGTCGTTTCGAACGTCGACGAAGCCTCTGAAGCGTTTGCCAAAGGGTTGCGTGCCGGTGATGTGATCACCGAGGCTGGCCAACAAAAGGTAGCTTCGATCAGCGACCTGGAAGCTCGCATGGAAGAGGCAAGAGAAGCTGGCCGTAAATCTCTCCTTCTTCTTGTTCGACGCGGGGGTGAGCCACGGTTTGTTGCGTTGAGCCTGGAAGAATAGCGCTCTATCCACGGTTAAGAAGCTATAGGTCGGGGCGATGGTTCCGACCTAGTTGACTTTAATTTGGCCAGCGGTTTTTGAACCTTTGAAAAGTATAGAGCCATATGCCTGTAATGGCATATGGCTCCTGTACAGGGAGAGGTCGGTGGACAGATATCGGGGATGATAACCCGACCTTCTACGGTAACAGGAATCATCTTACAGCCGAAGCAGGCACAGGTATGTGAACCCGGTCACAGCCGGACGTTTCGTCAGATTAAGTCTGACTCCGCCAGCTGTTGAAGGGCGGCGATGTCGTGAATTTGAACACCTCCGCGCGAGGCCTCGACAACATTTATGCGTTTCCAGCCAGAAATAGTTTTGGACACAGCTTCTCTCGTTGCGCCGACAAATTCTGCCAGCTCACTCTGCGACAAGGTAATGCGCTGTGACGGGTCGTCTTGTAAATTTGCAAGGTGCAACAGCTTACGTGCCAATCGCACGGGCATTGGCAAGAAAACCTGCTCGTTCAATTGGCTTCCCATCCAACGCATCCTCAGTCCAGCAAGGCGGATCATATCGACCGCCAAATCAGGGTGTTGGCGAATCTGGTCCATCACGTCTTTCTGACGAACCCTTAGTACCCTAGACTTTTCAGCCGCAGTTACTGTTGCAGTTCGCGGTCCATTGTCGAAAAGCGCGATTTCTCCAAAAACCTCGCCAGGGCGCATCAAGCTAAGAGCCAGCTTTCGCCCGCTCATCGCTAGAAAGGAAACTTCCAACGTGCCGTCGAGAATTGCAAAAAGAGCGTCTCCTTCGTCGCCTTGCTCAAAAAGAACGTCACCGCGATTCAGAGTAAGCTCAG
Organism: Ruegeria sp. BHSA163; assembly: GCF_059613365.1. Lineage (NCBI taxonomy): Bacteria > Pseudomonadati > Pseudomonadota > Alphaproteobacteria > Rhodobacterales > Roseobacteraceae > Ruegeria > Ruegeria sp. BHSA163. The sequence continues at coordinate 85,534 of NZ_JBXWSJ010000015.1, read as the reverse complement.
ACGCTTGGGCGGCGAGCATCGAGCGCAGCCGTTCCGAAGCTTTCGAAAGGAATCCGCTGTTTGGAAATTCCATCATATGAGTGCGCGATTCTCTGCTAAAGTGGTGCCGGTGGTTACTCAACCTTCCACAGGTTGAACGCTAAGCCAAGGATTTTTCAAATTTCTTGCATTCTGCACCGGCGACAAAAACCGCTCATTGCTTGTCGGGGTCGTCCATATAGCTCTGCAACATGCTGAATTGCAGCATCAGAAACACCATCAGAGCGATAGGAAAGCCGAAGGTTTCGATCTTTACCCACAGATCGGTCGATAACGTGCGCCAGACTAACTCGTTGGCTGCCGCCAGAATTGCAAAGCATGCGCATAGACGACGCGTCAGAATCATCCAACCCTCATTTCTCATCGGCAACATCCCATCCAGCACATATGCCAGGTACGACTTACCTTGAAGCAGCCCAATGCCAAGTATGGCTGAAAAGAACCCATAGACCAGCGTGGTTTTCATTTTGAAAAACCGCTCGTCATTGAACCACGCGGTAAGCCCGCCGAAGAAAATCACCATAAACGCAGTGAAAATCTGCATTCTGCTAAGCTTACCCGTCAGCAGCCACAGAATACCCATCGCGCCTAGCATCAACGGCACAAAAATAACCGTTGCGACGATAAAGCCAGAGTATTCGACATTTCCGATTAGAAAGCTGTCATCACGCAGACGCAGGTAGATAAAGAAAAAGGCGAGTGGGGGACCAAGCTCTAACGCTTGTTTGAGAAAAGGGTTAATTTCTTTTTTGCCTGTCATGATCTGCGTCCTGCTGATTACCCGCCCATTTCAACTATTATTGCGCCGAGTGCAATCAATGCCATCAGTGCTATTCGTCTGGGACCCACGGTTTCCTTCAAAACTAACCAGCCAATCAGTGCAGCAAACACCGTCGACGTTTCCCGCAAAACTGCGGCTTCGCCAACTTTGTCCAATCGTGTCGCCAGCATGATCGATCCAAAAGAAAGTGGTGCGATAATGCCGCCTGAAACTCCGCGAAGCATTAGTGGACCAAGCGTTGGGCGGTTGATCATGGCCCGCCACCTCAAAAACGCATAGATCGGCATCACGGCACCATCGATCATGAAAAACCAGGCTAGAAACGTGAAAGGGTCGGCTGTGGCGCGGATACCGTATGCATCGTAAGTGGTGTAAAGCGCCACGAATAATCCCGTTGCAATCGCTAGCGTCAAGGCGATCCCCAGAGTTTCCCGGTCGGTTTCCAGATATCGAAGGTTGTACGCGGCTAGCCCAAAGATTCCTGACAGCAGTACCAATACACCCAACCACTGCGTGCCGGAAAAAGTTTCCCCAAACAACAGATATGCGCCGATTACAGTAAATAAGGGTCCAGTGCCGCGTACAACAGGGTAGACCACCGTATAGGAGCCTTTTGTGTAGGCCAAGGCCTGCAGAGTCTTATAGGCAATGTGGATCAACCAAACCACGCCAAAGATGGGCCACATGTATGGTTCGGGCCAAGGCACCACGAACAGTGCAAATGGCGCGGCCATCAGGCAATAGCTGGCGTCGATAGCACCGCGTGAAAGCCAGGGATCGTGGCGACCTTTCTGAAGAGCGCCGAAGACGGCGTGCAGAAAAGCCGCCATAACAGCAAGCAATAGTGCCAGCCTATGACCGGCATCGGTGCCTTCCAATGAGATCAGCCAGTCGCTCAAGTCTCGCTTCTTTCGAAAGATGATGGATAATGGGGCCCGACAAATCGGGTCTCAAGTAGTGCAATTCAGGTCAAGAATTTATCAGTCTTGGTCAAGACCGGTAAGCGCGGCAGCGAACTCATCTGGATCGAATGGGGCGAGGTCGTCAATCTGCTCGCCAACACCAATCGCGTGAATTGGCAAGCCGAATTTATCCGCAAGGGCAACCAGAACACCACCTTTTGCTGTCCCGTCAAGTTTTGTCATTACAAGCCCCGACACGTCGGCTAGGTTGCGAAATGTTTCTACCTGGCTGAGCGCGTTTTGCCCGGTGGTCGCGTCCAGAACCAACAGAGTGTTGTGAGGGGCGGTTTCGTCCTTCTTGCGAATAACGCGGACAATCTTGGCCAGTTCTTCCATCAGGTCGGCACGATTTTGTAGACGGCCAGCAGTATCGATCATCAGCAAATCCGCTCCGTCTTCCTGTGCCTTGGTCAACGCGTCGAAAGCCAGGGAGGCTGGGTCACTTCCTTCGGGCGCGGTCAAAACCGGTACGCCAGCGCGGTCGCCCCAAACTTGCAACTGTTCAACTGCTGCTGCGCGAAACGTATCACCGGCAGCGATTACCACTTTTTTTCCAGCATCTTTGAACTGGCTGGCGAGTTTTCCAATCGTAGTGGTTTTGCCTGATCCGTTGACACCGACAACCAAAACCACTTGCGGGCGCTTGGGATAGATCGGCATAGGTTTAGCGACTGGTTCCATAACCCTTGCCACTTCCTGTGCTAGTAGCTGCTTGATTTCGCGAGTAGAAAGTTTCCGGCCAAAACGCCCCTCGGCCATATTGGAGGTAACGCGCAGCGCGGTGTCTACACCCATGTCTGAGGCAATTAACAGCTCTTCAAGCTGTTCCAGCATATCGTCATCCAATGTTCGGCGAATTACCGTGTGATTTTCGTTTCGCCCAAACAGCCGGTTCAACACACCTTTAGGTTTTTCGACGGCCACTTCGGGCGGAGGCGGCACGGGCATGGGATCAGCTGGTTCAGGGGCTACTGGTTCAACAGGTTGCGGTGCTGGCGTCGTTTCGGGGACTTCCGGAACCGGTTGCGGCTCTGGTTCGGGGTCAGGAATGACGGGATCGGGCGAGACTGTTTCCTCGCCACCGTCTTCGACAATTGCTTCAAGCCCTTGTTCAAGCCGGGAAGATGATTTGAACAACCGGTCCTTTAGCTTTGAGAAAAATGCCATTTACAGTCTCCGCAGGTGTTCCCTTCACCTAATGCGGATTTGCAGCGGTTGCAAAGGGTCCCGAATAGACGACCAAAAATTCTGTCTGTGCACAACAATAAAGCTGCCAGATCAGTTAAGTCGTTTGTTTCTGCGCCGGGTAGAGTCAAAGTAACAGAAACTCGTTGGTTGCAAGGTTTTAGTCCAAAGAGATAGACGTGACCGCCGCCAGCAAAGCAATTGGCGTTGAGGGATAGCATCTGACACTATGGCGACATGTTAAGAAACCTTGTGATTCTTGTCGCGCTGTCCACCCAGGGCGCAATGGCGCAAACTGCTCTGTCCGGGTCCGAGTTTGATGCCTATACACGAGGAAAAACTCTTTTTTATGGTTTTGGCGGAACGGTTTACGGCGTTGAACGTTATCTGCCCAATCGCCGTGTAATCTGGTCCTTTTTGGATGGTGATTGCCAAAATGGCGTTTGGTACGAACGAGATGGTCAGATTTGCTTTGTGTACGAAGACCGGCTGGATCCGCAATGCTGGGTTTTTACCCAAACCGAGAAAGGATTGGTTGCGCAGTTCGAAGGGGACCCATCGTCAACAGAGCTGTACGAGGCAGATGATTTAGGCGAAGAAATGATCTGCTATGGACCAGACGTAGGAGTCTAATAGCAAAGATGATTAATGCGTTTTGCACCTTCAGAAGCCTTGATGAGCTTAACGAGCGAATAACTCCGGAAGATTTTGACCTGCAACCTCAAATTTTATCGTTCCGAGCCAACTGTTTAACCTAGAATAGTGAGCCTTGATCAGGCGGAGCAGGTTTTTGTTTTTTAGTAGCTGGTTTCGACGTTGTCGATCCGGTTGTCAGCTTTCCATCCGAAAACTCAATTTCAAGCACCTGGTGCCCAGCTGCCTGTGCCTTGGTTGTAATCAACTTATTTTCAGCCCTTACGACCGCGTAACCTCTGTCTAAGGTCGCCCGATAGCTAAGGGTTTCACGTAAGCGATCTGTTGCAACAAGTTGCTGCCGCATGCGCTCCAACCGCACAATTTGCGCCGCGTTCAATCGTTCTGAAAGACGAAGCAGCGCGTCGTTTTGCGCTCCCAACTCCCGTTCTAATGGTCGCCGAGAAAGGCGTGACGAAAGATTTCGCCATCTGTCTTTTCTGGTGTCGACCAAATTGCGCAGCGTCGAAGGGCGCAAATGAGCAGAAATATCCAACAGTTTGACGCGTCGGTTCTGCACGCCACGTAGCAAAGCGTTCGGTAGCCGTTCGGTGACCTGATCAAGCCGTTGACGGGGGCTGTCCAACAGGGCTTCGGCGCGAGGCAAGGCGCGCGACAAATCCCGCAACCGCTGGCTGCGACGTTGCACGGCATCAGCGGCAGAACGGGAAAGTCGGGCACCTTGTTCCCCTGTCCATGCCAGCAATTCCATCCGCACAGGCACGGCCAGTTCAGCGGCTGCCGTTGGCGTCGGAGCACGGCGGTCTGATACGAAATCTATCAGGGTCGTGTCAGTTTCGTGACCCACGGCAGAGATCAACGGAATATCCGAAGCTGCAGCTGCGCGGGCAACGGCCTCTTCATTGAACCCCCATAAGTCCTCGATCGAGCCGCCGCCGCGTGCAACGATGATCAAATCTGGTCTCGGTAACGCACCACCGGGTGTAAGCTGGTTAAAACCTTCGATGGCCCGCGCGACCTCTGGAGCGCAGTTGGCACCTTGGACGGCGACCGGCCAGATCAATACTTTGCGGGGAAAGCGGTCTCGCAACCGGTGCAAAATGTCGCGGATCACCGCGCCCGAAGGCGAGGTTACGACACCGATGATCTGCGGTAGATAGGGCAGGGGTTTCTTACGTTCCGGTGCGAACAATCCTTCGGTTTCGAGCTGTTTCTTCCGCTTCTCCAAAAGCGCCATTAATGCACCTTGGCCTGCGACAGCTACTTCTTCGACATTGAGGTTGTACTTGGACTGAGCGCCAAATGCGGTAAGACGCCCAGTAACGACGACCTCTAATCCTTCTTCGGGCACGACGGACAGGCCGCTGATTTGGCCTTTCCACGTGGTACAGGCCAGAACGTTCCGATCATCCTTGATGTCATAATACAAATGGCCCGAGCGCGCCTTAAACACACGACCGACTTCTCCGCGGACACGGATTCGGCCGAATGCGCCTTCCAGTGTGCGCTTTACCTCACCGGATATGTCCGAGACTGTGTATTCAGGAGTGTTCTGACCCGGTGTCGGGTCGTCAAGCAAGTCGGACATATCAGCGCCTTGTGTCAATTGCGCCCTCAGCTTAGAACGCCGCAAAGGCGAGGCCAAGCAGATCGGAGTGCATTTATGAACATCCTAATTCTCGGCAGCGGAGGGCGCGAACATTCGCTTGCCTGGGCGGTCATGCAAAACCCAAAATGCGACCGTCTGATTGTGGCTCCGGGCAATGCCGGGATTGCACAGATTGCTGATTGCGCTACGTTGGATATTGAAAATGGGGGCGCAGTCGTCAGCTTTGCCGAGGAAAACGCGATTGATTTCGTAATAATCGGTCCAGAAGCGCCCTTGGCAACTGGTGTTGCGGATCGCCTGCGCGAGGCTGGCGTCTTGGTATTCGGCCCTTCGGCAGATGCTGCTCAGCTGGAAGCGTCAAAAAGTTTCACCAAGGAAATCTGCGATGCGTCTAACGCACCTACGGCGGCATACGCGCGTTTCACCGAAGCCGCACCAGCCAAGGACTACATCCGAAAACAAGGAGCGCCGATTGTGGTCAAGGCCGATGGCCTTGCTGCTGGAAAGGGCGTGATCGTCGCGATGGACGAAAAAACCGCTCTTAATGCGATTGACGATATGTTCAGTGGTGTGTTCGGCGGAGCAGGCGCAGAAGTCGTGATAGAGGAGTTCATGGAGGGCGAGGAAGCGTCGCTGTTTGTCCTTTGCGACGGCACCGAGACTCTATCTATCGGTACAGCACAGGATCACAAGCGGGTAGGCGAAGGCGACACGGGGCTAAACACAGGCGGAATGGGAGCTTATTCCCCAGCCCCAGTATTGAGCGCAGAAATCGAAGCGCGGGCGATGGACGAAATAATTCGTCCGACTATAGCAGAGATGACGAAACGCGGCATGCCGTTTCAAGGTGTTCTATACGCGGGCCTTATGATCAAGGATGGCCAGCCTCGCCTGGTCGAATACAATGTTCGTTTTGGCGATCCCGAATGTCAGGTGCTGATGATGCGCCTCGGCGCACAAGTTCTTGATCTATTACAGGCTGCGGCAGAAGGCAGATTAAGCGAGACACAAGTCAACTGGGCGGATGATCACGCCATAACAGTAGTGATGGCGGCCAAGGGTTATCCTGGTGCGTATGAAAAAGGAACTGTTATTAAAGGGTTGGACGGCATTCCTGAAGATAGCCGGAACATGGTTTTTCATGCCGGGACAAAAGCTGTGGATGGCCAGGTTCTTGCCTCGGGGGGGCGTGTGCTGAATGTTACGGCCCGGGCTGATACCTTGCAGGAGGCCAAGGACCAAGCGTATGCAATGATCGAAGATATTGATTGGCCAGAAGGTTTCTTTCGCAGCGATATCGGTTGGCGCGCGCTTTGACGAAGGATGCTGTTAAGGCTTTTAGGTGCTAGCTAAGATCAGCACTCCATAGCATTGATCAGGCTGTTTGGGCTAAAATAGGGACCTAGATCAGATTTTATCCACTTTCCCTTGTAAGTTACGCTGATGACCCGGGTCCAACTACCGTTTGCAAGTATCAGTTCCGGGGTGTTTTCGCAGTGGCGCAGACCGCCAGAAATATAGTCTTCGCCGATGCGGTGGTTGGTTAAATCGGGCAATTCAATAATTTCAGTTAGGTCGCCTTGTTTGAACCGCCAGATGCGAAGAGTTTTGGCGAGATGTGGACGGTCTACATATGCAATCTCGGTAAACCCGTCGCCGTCCAGATCGCCCGCACCGACAGGCGCCAGCCAGCGATAGCGTGTGCCGATATGCGGCGTTGCGGCAATCTTTTGCCCTTCCGCCCCGTATATTGCTAATTGAGCGCCTTTTTCTGCATGAGACTCAACAACGATCACTTCGGGCGAGCCATCGCTGTCGATATCGATCATACGGGGTGAGAGGTCCTCGAACACACGATCTTGGGGCAGGCGTACGGTTATCTTACGCCGGTTTTCGCCTGTAACCGTTGCGTCAACTGTTAGTTCGAGCGCGCCGTATTCTATGCCATCGCCCAGTACACCATGCGCGTATCGCGTTGTCGGTTCTGTGAACCGGGCTGCTGTTATTGTGTCAGCCAATGACGAATGCACCGCTGCCGCCGTCAAAAAGCACGACAATAGCCCTGCGCCACGCGTCAGTTTGCTGCGCCTACGCGCGGTTGGACGCGGCGCTTTTGAAAGCATCAGATCTGTTTTTCGGGCATCTGTACGATTAGGCCGTCCAATTCATCAGTGACCTTGATCTGGCAGGTCAGGCGCGAGCGTTCTGGATCTGGTTCATAAGCAAAGTCCAGCATGTCTTCTTCCATGTCGTCCTTGGCCGGGATTTTTTCGACCCAGTCTGGGTGGACATAGACGTGGCAGGTCGAGCAGGCGCACGCGCCGCCACAATCCGCCTCGATGCCGGGTATGTTGTTGTCGCGAGCCCCCTCCATAACGGTCAGGCCGTTTGCTACGTCGACAGTATGCTCGGTACCGCCATGCTCGACATAGGTGATCTTTGCCATTGCGTGCGTATTCCTTTTGCGATGTTCGGAGTCTTCCTTAGTCAACGCATTTGTCTCTTTCCAGCCTCATTTGCGACTCAGTACGCCGCGACTGGACTTTCCTTGCGTTTGTTCTATTTTTGTTCTCATGCTTGTTGTCCCCACTCGCCCCATAGTGTCAGATCGACACTGGCCACGCCCACCTGCGTGTTTACCCGCCCGTCAATTGGACGCGCCGCCAGAGGGCGCGCTTGTTACAGTGGCAGGGCTGGTGATCCTGCGGCAAAGGCCGGGGACGGCCAAGGGCGTGATCTTTGTCACACTTGAAGATGAAACCGGCATCGTAAACGTAGTGGTCTGGCGAAAGATCTATGAACGCTTCCGCCGGGCGGTAATTTCGGGACGCCTGTTACGGGTTACGGGCCGGATGCAGCGAGCACATTCGGTGACCCATGTGATCGCGGAAGAGATTGAGGATATCTCGGGAATGTTGGATGTGCTGGTGCAGGGAGAGGCGGGGGAAATACGCGACAAGAAGGAGCTTCGTCAAAACCCAAACATATGATAAAGTGTTAATAATACAGGCAAAACCAAAAGACAGTACCTAAAAAAACGCTATCTATCCGGGGAGATGACGATATGAGACACTTGGCCATCGGTACTGTTGCTGTAACTTTGGCAGTTGGCGTCGGAGTGGGGTCATGGATTGAGCGAGCCGACATTTCGGTCGGCCATGTGCTTAAAAACACTTTTGACGCGTTATCTCCTGGAATGGCGTTGGCAGATGAAACCGAACCGGAAATCTCGCCTATACAAGTACGAGACCGGCCGAGAGACGCATATTACCCCAATACAGAAGATCTGGACCCTAATGAGATGCGTGTTGTCGCATGCGGCACAGGCATGCCAACAACCCGAGCGGCGCAAGCCGCCGCGTGTTTTCTTGTAGAGCTTGGCAATGGCGACAAATTCTTCTTTGACATAGGTTCGGGTTCGTCCGAGCGAATATCCTCACTGCAGATTCCGTACAACTATCTAGACAAAGTCTTTGTTGGGCATCTTCACACAGACCATTTTGGTGCTTTGCACGAGCTTTTCATCGGTGGCGCGCTGATGGGGCGGAACAGACCGCTGCGTGTTTGGGGCCCAAGCGGATCGGTGCCTGAACTTGGAACGGCAGCGGCAACCGACAGTATGAAAGACATGTTGCTGTGGGACCTTAGCGCACGAGTCGGAGCAACCGACCCACGTGGCTATCAGATGGATGTGACCGAGTTTGATTACAAAGGCGAAAACGAAATAATTTACGAAGAGAATGGTGTTGTCGTGCGAAGCTTCCCGGCAATTCATGGAATTGACGGGGCAGTTAGTTTTTCGCTCGAATGGAATGATCTCAAGTTTGTATACAGTTCAGATACTTATCCGAACAAGTGGTTCATCGAATATGCCAAGGACGCCGATATCGCAATTCATGAGTGCTTCATCGCGGTTCCTGACATTGTCGGTAAGTTAGGTTTCACACCGGAGTCTGCGCTTGAGGTTGGAACACAGATTCATACAGCACCTGAAGCATTCGGAAAGGTGATGTCTGAAATCCAGCCCAGAATCGCTGTCGCGTATCACTTCTTTAATGACTTCGACACCGCAGGAGGCGTAGAAGAGCGTATTCGCACGACCTATGACGGGCCGCTAAGTTTAGCCGAAGATTTCATGGTCTGGAATGTTACCAAGGACGATATCCGCGTGCGAATGGCTGTAACCGAGGAACACACCTGGTCGCCACCACTTTCCGAACCACCAATTCCACCAGGAGAAAATGACCGACAGACCTTTGCCGAGAAACAGGGAATACCAGTTGAGTCGGTTGGGTTTTCGGATTTTATCGAAGGTGGGAAGTGGGATGTAGACGACGCGCTGCGGCCGATATACGAACAAGCCAGCGAAGCATTGGGCAGAGACTTTCCATATCCCGGCGATTAATCAGTTTTATCACTTTGTGGAATGGTTAGGGGCTGCTCTGGTAGTTGTTCGGCCAAAATTCAATCGAATTGGCGTTTGAACACGCTGTTTGTTATGAAAATTGGTGACATCGGTCGAGATGCCACCATTTCAACGAAATTACTTGCGTCTGTTTGCCTATTTAAACGCGAACAAGGGGTCGTGGTCCATCGTTCTATCGCCTAGCGCACTCAGGCATATCTTGAAAACAACATGTCAATTTCAGAAAGGTTGAACTCATTCATAATGCAAGCAGCCAAAAGCACACGTGATTTTGCGGGATTGAGACAACGTGAACCAATCAATCCAGCAACCGCATTTTGCGATAGTGCAGCAGTAGGGCCAATGGTGGCCCTCGACGACATAACGATCGGGATACCTGCTTCCCTGGCTTGGTTCAGTTCTCTTCTTTGTTCTGGTGTTGCGTATCCGGGAGCGAGCCCGGCAACAACGATTCCTGCCGCACCACTAGCAAGCGCTGCACGTATCTGCGCTCCGTCAGCCCCAGCATATGACATGACGATTTCAACGCGAGGCCATTCTGCGCCGCTTCTCCATTCCAGTGCTGGATGTCTTGGCGGAGAAGTTCTACGAAAGACTAACGACGCCCCTTCGACCCTACCGACCTCCCCCGCAGGTTCAGACTGAAACGCATTCAATCCAAAATTACTAATCTTAGTGACGTCAGCAGCTGTATGGATGCCGCCGTCGATGACGACAAGAACGCCGCGGCCACGAGCGTCTATGGTGGAGGCGACTTTCAGGGCGCTCCAGAAATTGTATGCGACATCGGACGAAAGCGTTCCGTTCGGACGCTGCGCCCCGGTAAAAACAATGGGAACGTCCGCGCTCGAGAAAAGATCAATAGCGAACGCCGTCTCTTCTAAAGTCCCAGTCCCGTGGGTTATTACGATGCCGTCGATCTGGTTTTGAACACCGGAAATTTCTGCCAGCAACCTACCCCAAAACGGTGGACCATTTTCTGTACTGGAAACAGGGTCAAAGTCACTGAACGTTAGGTTGAAATCAGTTTTCTCATCCACGATTAACGATAGCAATTCTTTGCTGTTAACGCGCTTCCCAGACAAAGGGTAACTCAAGTAGTCGATTGTTGTCGCGCCAACAGACGAAATTGTTCCGCCTGTTCCGATAACGTGACCCTTTGGTAACATAGAGAAATGCTCTCACTAGGTTGATAATCCAGAATTGCCAACATCGAAGGAATGACAGTTCTATTAAGGTGGTTGAAGAAATTTGAAATCGTTAGTTTTCGCTACCGCTAAAACAAGATCTCTCGCGCCTGTTTGCTCCTTTGATTGGCACGTACTTCGAAATGTATTGTAGAAATAGTTGCTTTCCTCCCCTCAGGCTTGACCGACTCCAGAACGACATATCAGCAATAAAGAAAATGCTACCAGCGACGACCTCATTTTGAGCCAATCGACGGTAAAGCGGGCCGTATAACCCCGAGACTTCTGCCCTGTCGCGAAGTTTGGTGTATGGCAAATGCCGTGGCATATCGAGTTGAGGGGCTTATTTCTAGAAACGGTACACTCGGGCGATCATTAGGCAGTCACTACCCGACTGCCGCGTTATTACTCCTCGAATACAACTTTCTTACGCTGTGTTTCGCTAAAAGGCCGACCGCACTTGCAGGCCAGGTACATTTAAGTCGCGCCGCTCTCAAAGGCCGAAATCGTAGTACCATCCTGACCGTCGGGATAGACAATTTTAGGTATCCAATTGATTGGGATGACATTTGGAGTTTTGGGTCGGTTAGTTCACCTTTGCCGGTATTGATCAGATGGATTTGATAAAGAAATTCCATTTCTTCCAGTGCGAAGGATGTTTTCCAATCTTTCGGCGTGACCCAGAAGTACAGGTCGATCACGCCATTTCCCCAAATACTGAGATCATCAGGCTTTCTGTGCACACGGCAGGAGCTTTTGCGGTCGAGGCAGCGCAAAAAGCCGGGACCAACGTCTTTGATGATACGACGGCAGACCGGCACGCAAGTTTCCCAGACTTATTCGTTCAGGATTGCGTAGTAGTGCATTGTATAAGCGCAACAAACCGGGCCGTGTGTAGCTGGACCAATGGCAGATTCGGCGCTGTGGAGCCGCGACAGGCAAAGCAAGATTGGACAAATGATCAAGGGTGGCTGGGCAATCGATCTGCAGGGTCACGGCGTTTTTCGCCTGTATCCCCGAACCAATACTCCGGTCGCCGAGGGTAGGAGGTTGAATAATTCGTTCGTATAGAAAATCGAACAGGTCGTTTTCCCTACTAGTGATGTTTATCAACTCTGCTTGATGACCGGCTGGAGTGAGCAAGGCCCGTAAGGTGCGAGACCGATATGCCGCGCCTGTCATGGAGATTATTCGACGAATTGCTCCGGGTTGGATGTGATGCAAAGCTTCGAGCGCGAGTTCCACGCCCATTGAATGACCAATAAAATGAATCGGTCTGTCGTGGTGGCAATGGTGCAATTCGTTGATGACTTTAGCAAGAACACGCCCTGCTGCTAATGCACGGCTACGTGTTTTCCAAAGTGGTCCGCTGGCATCCCAGCCAAAAGCAAGAGCCAATCCTTCATTTTCGAACCCCGCACCGAACCCAAGCTGTTGTGGCCAACTGGGACAGCTATCGCCCTGCATCCGTGGCTGCAGAGAAAGAATGTGGCGGTGCGGGCAGGTTTTGCGATTGTAAGGTTGATACTTGAAACCGTGGGTCATGATGATGACAGGCCCGGGAATATTGCGCAGCTGCCGTAATACGCGGGTTGTCGATTTCGGGCTGCAGTGCAACTGGGCTTGGCCATTTACGGCATTGATCCTGATAACTGGCATTGTCGTGCCTCACACAAGATGTTGTGGTGCTCGTTTTTCACAACACCATGACGTTTAGATGAAGGCACGGTTACAGAACCGTGACGAAACCGCGCGAAAGCTTGACGACAACTGTGCTGAGGCGTATGGGCAACAGGGTACTACGTGGCGATTTGTTACCGGATTGCGGGCCACGTTAAACAACGCCGCTAAAAGGTCAGGATGAAAGACCCCTTTCGCTTGGCCGCGTCTGGGGTTTTTTGTTTGCCTCACGAATAGAGGCTGAAAGGAATGACATGAGCCAAAGCTGGAACAAACGCACGCAAGCCGTCCATGGCGGAACTAGGCGCAGCCAATATAATGAGGTCAGCGAAGCGATCTTTCTGACCCAAGGATTTGTCTATGAAACGGCCGAACAGGCCGAAGCCCGCTTTTTGGAGTGCGGCCCTGATGAGTTCATATACGCGCGGTATGGCAACCCTACGGTTTCAATGTTCGAAAAACGCATCGCCGCTTTGGAGGGCGCCGAGGATGCATTTGCTACGGCCTCGGGGATGGCGGCGGTGAATGGGGCGCTTGTTTCAATGTTGAAAGCAGGTGATCACGTTGTTTCGGCTAGGGCCTTGTTCGGTTCTTGTCTATACATTCTGGAAAATATTCTGACCCGGTACGGTGTAGAAGTGACTTTCGTCGACGGTACGGATTTGGATCAGTGGAAATCAGCCATTCGCCAAAACACCAAGGCTGTTTTCTTTGAATCAATGTCGAACCCCACGCTGGAAATCATTGATATAGAAGCAGTTTCAAAGCTGGCTCATGCGGTCGGTGCGCAGGTTATTGTGGACAATGTGTTTTCGACCCCGGTGTTTTCCCGCGCAATTGAACAGGGCGCTGACGTAGTTGTGTATTCTGCGACCAAGCACATCGATGGGCAGGGCCGTGCTCTGGGTGGCGTGATCATTGGATCGGAAGAATTCATTCGGGGCACCGTTGAGCCATATCTCAAACATACAGGTGGGGCGCTTAGTCCATTCAATGCGTGGGTCATGCTAAAGGGCTTAGAAACGATTTCTTTGCGAGTGAATGCACAGGCCGAGACTGCGATGGCCATTGCCGAGACATTCGAAAACCATCCGGCCCTAGAGCAAATGATGTACCCGGGATTGAAAAGCCATGCTCAGAACGCTTTGGTTCAGTCTCAGCTTGGTGGTAAGGGTGGGACAGTTCTATCGATGGATATCAAAGGCGGCAAAGGGGCAGCGTTTGCGTTTTTAAATACCCTTGCAATCCCAGTCATTTCGAACAACCTGGGTGATGCGAAATCGATAGCGACCCATCCAGCAACCACAACGCATCAACGTCTGAGCGAAGCTCAAAAAGACGAACTGGGTATCACACCCGGGCTTATTAGGTATTCGGTTGGCTTGGAAGATTCGGCTGATTTAATTGCAGATATTGAGCGTGCACTCGACGTGTCCCAAAAATAAGATTGGATCCGCTAAATGGCCCTGGCTGTTCGGCGGGTCGCAAAAATGGTAGGGTACCGTTGAAAATAATAGTCGATCTAACGCAAGTTTTTCCGATCCGATTAGGTGGCTTATGCGTATCGAAGTGGACTGGCATAAGAACTGAAACCGCTTATATTCCAGCGGCGAGACAAGGATACCCTGCCTATGAACGTGCATCCCCGTGAACTTGACGAGACACCTGACCGTGACGAAGCGGAAGCTGCGCTAAAAGTGTTGCGCAAGTGGGCAGTTAAAGCGTCGGACACCGAAATCAGTCAGCTGGACCCTGCTGTTTCACGTCTGATCCCGGGGCTTTCTCCGGTAAATTACCCAGATCTCTCAAGAAATTACCCGGAAGAGTTCAACATAGATGAAGTTTACAAGGCTTCTTTGCCTGACTTGCAGAACGGGCCATCAAGCCTGATCCGCGGTGCAAAGCAGCAAATCCAGCACGTTGGAATTTCGAATTTCCGCCTACCGATTCGATTTCACCGAAAACATGGGGATGATCTAACGCTCGAGACATCTGTCACAGGGTCAGTCAGCCTTGAAGCTGAAAAAAAGGGAATAAACATGTCCCGTATCATGCGTTCTTTTTATAAGCACGCAGAGCGGACCTTCAGCTTTGAAGTAATGGAAGCAGCGCTCAATGATTACATGACCGATTTGGACAGTATGGACGCTCGAATTCAGATGCGGTTTTCCTATCCTGACCAAGTGGCAAGCCTACGGTCAGGCCTGATGGGTTATCAGTATTATGATATCGCCCTGGAACTGATTGAAACGGGCGGCCAACGCCTAAAGATCATGCACCTCGACTATGTATACTCATCGACGTGCCCGTGTTCGCTGGAACTGAGCGAACATGCGCGGTCGACACGTGGTCAATTGGCCACTCCACATTCTCAACGATCTGTCGCGCGAATTTCAGTTGTAGTTGATTGCGACGCAGATTGCTTATGGTTCGAAGATTTGATTGCCTTGTGCCGCCGCGCCGTGCCGACAGAAACGCAAGTAATGGTCAAGCGAGAAGACGAACAGGCATTCGCAGAATTGAATGCTGCCAATCCAATTTTCGTTGAGGATGCGGTAAGGCTGTTCTGTGCCGAATTGCAGGCTGACCACCACGTCGGAGATTTTCGTGTTATCGCAAGTCACCAAGAAAGCCTTCATAGCCATGACGCGATATCGATTCTGACTGAAGGTCCAACCTTCGAATCGGTCAGTGTGGACCCTCGCTTGTTCATGACTCTCTTTCATGTTGGTTAACATCTACGCAGAACCTTTTGTGATCTGGTTGTAATTTCCGCATTTGGCGTTTTTTTGCCGCAGTGCAGCAAGAATTGCTGCATATGCTGCGACATTGGCGTAAAAGAAACGACGAAAGCAGTTGCTGCGCCGTTGCAAATAGTCCGAGTGAAAAGACTCACGACGAAATTCTGAGGTGCAGCCTTAGAGGAAACCGGTACGTGAATGGCCTTGGACCGCGACTCTGCGTATCAGCCCGATCAATCCGGGCAGCAGAAGTCTTTTCTCTAATTGCTCGCTTCACATTTTTCACAGGAGAGACTCGCAATGAATCCTATTTCCCAACCGCTTGAGTTCCAGGCTGCCGCGTTCCGGGTCGCGGGATATGCAATGGTAAGCCACTTGAAGATCATGCAGATTATGGCGCGTTCCGCTTTTGATCTGCCTATGGCGCCTGTGCATGCGTTGCATGCTGCTTCGTCGACTTCTGGGTCGGTAAAACCAAAACCGACACCACAAAAAGCTACTTCCAAACCGAAGCCTGCAACTGTCAGAGCTAAGGTAAACCCATCAAAACAAGTCAAACAAACAATGGCTTCTAAACCGAAGTTAGCAGCTAGTCCCAAACCAAAAGCTGAGTTGAGCATTAGAAAATCTGCAGTTAAGGAAACACCAAAGGCTGCTCCACCCGCGAACAAGACCAAAGCGGCGACAGCGACTAAACGATCATCGGTTGCCAAACTTGAGACTGTCCCGCCCAAACCTGTGCAGGCGGCTAACAAACCAAAGACAAAGGCTGTCTCTCCGACGGTCAAAGCAGTTTCAGGAGACAAATCCGCATCGGCAAAACCAGCCACTGCTAAGCGAGTGCCTGCGGCCTCAAAACCTGTGTTCACGACCACTAAGCAAGCGACCCCGGCATCAGTTTCCAAGCCATCGACGCCAAAATCTGTTGAGTCATCCAAATCTGAAGAGGCGCATAAAACCGCCATGCGGAGGACGCGGGCTCCTTCCAAACCACCTGCAATGCCAGCAAAAACGGCTAAATCGGACGACTAATCCGATATCACCCGCTTGACACCGTCGGGTAGGCACGCCAACCCTGCGCGTGATGATGGACTTTCGCCCGGTCGGATATGTGATTGGCCTGCTGGTCGCCATTCTAGGGGCGACCATGCTGTTGCCTATGCTTGCGGACCTGATCGAGGGTCGAGGGGAATGGCACGTTTTCTTTGAAAGCGCAGTCATCACTATGCTGACGGGTGTCATTCTCGCAGTAAGTTGCTCAAATGGCGTAGGCGAAGGGTTGACCATTCGACAAACGTTTCTGTTGACCACAGGCGTTTGGGTCGCGCTGCCAGTTTTTGGTGCCATACCGTTTCTGTTTGGTGAAACAGAGTTTCGTTTCGTTGACGCCTATTTTGAGGCGATGTCTGGTTTGACCACAACCGGTTCAACCGTGATCTCGGGGCTGGAAAACATGCCAAGAGGCTTGTTGTTATGGCGTGGTCTTCTTCAGTGGTTGGGCGGTATCGGTATCATCGTTGTAGCAATGGTTTTCTTGCCCGAACTGCGTGTGGGTGGAATGCAGATCTTCCGGTCGGAAGGTTTTGAAACAATGGGGAAAATCCTACCGCGTGCGCAAGAGATCGCAGGCCAGATATCCATGATATACGTGTCACTGACGGTGGTGTGTGCCTTGGTATATGCCGGACTCGGGATGAATTTTTTCGACGCAACGGTACACGCAATGACGACGATCGCCACTGGCGGGTTTTCGAATTATGACAGCTCCTTTGCAGTGTTTTCAGGGGCAACGGAATACGCGGCGGCGATCTTTATGATCCTCGCAGCGTTACCATTTGTGCGCTATGTGCAACTGGCAAACGGTCATACGACGTCGCTGTTTGAGGATAGTCAGGTTCGAGGGTTCTTGGTGACCGTTTTCGCACTCGTTCTTATCATGACGGTATTTCTGACATCGGTGTTTCCGCATCATTGGGAACAAGCGCTACGTGAGTCCCTGTTCAATATAACGTCGATCATTTCAGGGACGGGCTATGCCAGTGTCGACTACATGGGGTGGGGTAGTTTTCCTGTTATGTTGTTTTTTCTCATCGGGCTAATCGGAGGCTGCGCCGGTTCAACCGCCTGTTCGATCAAGATATTCCGCTACCAGTTGTTGATCGCGTCGATCAAAACCCAAATCAACCGGATCAGGACACCGCATGGTGTTTTCATGCCTACTTATGACGGGCGTCCGATCAGCCGCGATGTTCTGACATCTGTCATGAGCTTTTTCATGTTTTTCGTTCTTTCGCTGGGGGTTCTGTCTTGGGCCCTCGCGTTGACGGGGCTGGATTTCATTACTTCGGTGTCGGGCGCTGCAACTGCGTTGGCAAATGTTGGTCCCGGGCTGGGCGACCAGATAGGTCCAGCTGGGAACTTTGCTGGTTTAAACGACACGGCCAAGTGGCTGCTGACCATTGGTATGTTGGTTGGACGTCTGGAGTTGCTGGCCGTCTACGCAATCTTTACCGTCCAGTTCTGGAGAAGATAATGAAAAGACCCCTGGGCGCGCAAATCTCGCACGCACTGAAAGACCGTGGCGTAGACGTCATCTTTGGTATTCCCGGTGTCCACAATCAGGAAATGTACCGAGGGATTGAAGAAGCCGGGATCAAGCACGTACTGGCCCGCCATGAGCAGGGGGCAGGCTTTATGGCTGATGGCTATGCACGCGCGACTGGAAACCCCGGCGTGGCTTATGTCATTACTGGTCCGGGTTTATGCAATATCATGACACCAATTGGTCAAGCATACAGCGACTCGGTTCCGATGCTGGTGATCTCGTCCTGCCTTGACGAAACGCAATTGCAACGCGGGCAACTGCACCAAATGAAGGATCAACGCGGTGCGGCAGAAACGGTCGCAGATTGGTCCTGTCAGGCGAATGACGCAAAAGCTGCCTATGGCTTAATTGAGAGGGCTTTTGAGGAATTCGAACTTTCTCGTCCCCGGCCAAAACACATTCAGGTCCCGATTGCCCGGCTTGAAGCCGAGGCCGACCCACCGCCGTTTCCCAACCAGCCGGGATTGCATACAAAGGCTCTGCCGCCTGATATCGCACCAGTTCTGTCGCTGTTGAATATCTCGCGGCGGCCTTTGTTCATTCTGGGCGGCGGAGCGCGTTCGAACCTTTGGCGGCAAATTCTCACGCAATTGGGTGCTGCATGCTTCACCACTTATGCCGGACGCGGAATGGCCGGCTCGGGCTATGCGTTGGATTTTGGGGCGATGCTGCCTCGGCCTGGTAGCGCCGAAATTATCGCTTCAGCAGATCTTGTTGTTGCTGTAGGTGCGGAATTGGCGGAAGTGGACCTGTGGAGAACCCACTTGGGAAACTCTACCCATCTTGTCCGGATCGATCTGGATCCTGAGGTGCTTGCCGATCGACATCGGGCATCAGTCAAGCTTCAGGCGGATGGCGAGAGTTTCGCGCAGGCTTTGTGGGCAGTTGCAGAGCAGGTCAAACCCGCAACTGGCTGGACGTCCCGTGAGGTTGCAGAAGTGCGTACCCGTTGGCGTAGAGAAGTTGATGCTGAACGGCCGGGCATTGTCCCGGTGGTGGATGCGTTGCGTGCTGCAATACCGGCAGACACAATGATCTATTCCGACATGACCCAGTTTGCTTATGTTGCCAAAGAGGTATGGGACATGGCTTATCCATACCACTGGCATCATCCCACTGGTTTTGGCACTTTGGGTTATGCTTTGCCAGCGGGCATAGGCGGGGCAGTCGCCAGAAGCGGTAAACCAACCGCTGTAATCGCGGGAGATTACGGATTTCAATATACTTTGCAGGAACTGGGAACCGCCGTCGAGCTGGGTCTGTCGTTACCGATTATCGTTTGGGACAACGGCAAATTGAAAGAAATCGAAGATAGTATGGTTCGGGGGCAGATTGCGCCCAATGCTGTGGTCGCGGGTAATCCAGATTTCTGCAAGCTTGCAGAGGCGTTTGGGGCTCGGTCTGCTGAACCTGAAAGCTTGCGGAATATGCAGGCGGCTGTACGCGATGCGTTCGATGCTCCTGTTCCAACATTGATCCGTGTTAAAACGGATATTCTTTAGCGGGTGATTAGTTCAGGCGCCGCCATTGGGCAGCGCCACTTTACGATTTGGCTTCAATCCCAGCAGTGGATCAAAACGGTCATGCCGTTTGCGCGGCGGCTAAGCTCTCCAGGTGATATTTGCCCGGTGTTTTGACCGGGCTGTCCTGCGACACCGGCCTTTGCAAGAACTTCCGTGAGGCGTTCAACGTTGGCCGCCAAACTAACACTCTGTGGCAGTGTTCGATCGCTGGATGGAGACGGCATAAGCATTCCGACAACATTTCCACTATCGTCGAATACGGGTCCCCCGGCGTCGCCCGGAAGTGCTGAAAGGTCCAGACGCTTGACGCCTTCTTCTCCGTTCAGGCCTCGTATGTCGGCAATTTGTCCAAAAGTCAGCGTTGGTGCACCCAATGCGCCCTCATAAGAGAAACCGGAAACCGCCACGTTCGATTGAATACGAGGCTTGGACGGGTTGAGTTCGGCGACGCTGATAGGGGCCAGTGTTTGTGTTGGTCGCAGAACTGCGACGCCCAAGTCGGTGTCGGACCAAGCGACTTGAACGTTTTGATCACCCTCCAGAGTTATACGTGAGCAACCGGCCGCGACCTCAGACACGGTCAAGATCGAACCATTAGGGTCAGCAAAAAAACCTGATCTAGAAAGGCGGGGCTTGCGGATTCGCAGGCCTGAAACCAGGTCAATACTTTGTTCTGCTTCCGCACCTGCACCGTCATCCAGAACAGCGTTGGTGACGTTAAAGCTGTTTCGAATTGCGGCTAAAACCCGCACGCGTCTGGCGTCATCGCCTTCGGGCCAAATCAGCGTAAAACCCTTGATATTGCCGTTTTCCAACGTCGCCTGGGTATAAGAGATTATTCCTTTTCCGCGTCCTTCGATCGAAAAGCTGTTGCCGCGCAACTCGCGAGGTCCACCAAGTGGCACGATCTCAAGAGACTGCATTACGTCATACAAGGCCCTCAGGGTGGCTGGGGTACCTTTCTGGCTTATTAACATTGCCTTGGCATTAAGATCCGAGGCCGGTTTGAAATGGACAAAGGGTGCCTGGTATCGGTCGAACGCCATAACGTTCAGAGGTAGGTCCAGCTCGATTCCTGCGCGCGCGTCCGTGTATTTGCCCATTCCGACGCTATCCAACGGCGCGTTGTATGCATCCATTAGAGCCTTTCGTTGAAGGGTGGTCAGAACGCCCGTAGGTTCGTAACCATTGAACCTTTGCCATTCTTGCATAGAACGCCGCGTGCCAACTCCAAACGCACCATCGATGGTGGCGTTGTAAAAACCGGACGCTTGCAGCGCCATCTGCAGGTCTTTGCGCTCTTGTTCAGTCAGAAGACGCTCTCCTCTAAGGGCTTGCGATCTGGTCTCCTGTGAAGGCTGAAGCGTTGCGTTTTCCTGTATTCGTTCACTTGGCTCAACGGGCGTTGCAACAGTTCCACGGTTCAGTACGTTTGCGCCAATCGGCCAAAACTGCTGAGCAAACGAATTCGAAACTGCGATGTAGCTGTCTGCGGGAATTTGACCTTCCGCTCGGTAGACACTTAAAACTTGCTCGGCGTCAGATCGTAAATACGGCCCAATCACAATAGCATACCAGCCACTATTGAGGCGAAATCCGTTCACGTCAGGCAAAGAGCGGGAGTAGACTTGAGCCCTTTCCTGCGCGTCGCGCAAGGATGGCTGTGCCTCCACTTGCACCCAAACACCCAAATCCTGCTGGGCATTTGCTGCCCGCAGTCCAAAAAGCAAAACCAAAAATATTGCCGAAACTATTCGTGTCATCTTCTGCCCGTTTTGCTGCCTTTGATTTGGACGCCAGACTATGCGATTCCCAATGGTAAACGCCATGCCTCTATTGAGGGGAAATTTCAATGTGGCGGCACAGTGACATCCTGAGGTTATTGGACCGTTGACGCCCCTTTACCCCTTGCATAGGAAAGGCGAAACATACCTGAACTAGGCGCGTAGGCGCCAAAAAAGGAAGTCCATGACTGAACCGTCCAGCGCACCACGTTCATTTCAAGAAATAATTCTGCGGCTGCAGACCTATTGGGCGTCCAAAGGCTGTGCTATTTTGCAACCTTACGACATGGAAGTTGGGGCAGGGACATTCCACCCCGCGACTACCTTGCGTGCATTGGGTTCAAAGGCATGGGCGGCTGCGTATGTTCAACCCTCCAGACGCCCGACCGACGGGCGTTACGGCGAGAACCCAAACCGTCTGCAGCACTACTATCAGTACCAAGTTTTGATTAAACCCAGCCCTCCGGACCTGCAGGATCTTTACCTTGGCTCATTGCAGGCGATTGGTATTGATATGGAATTGCACGACATCCGTTTTGTCGAAGATGATTGGGAAAGTCCCACTCTGGGCGCCTGGGGCCTTGGTTGGGAGGTTTGGTGTGACGGTATGGAAGTCAGCCAATTCACTTATTTCCAGCAAGTTGGAGGCCACGACTGCGCACCCGTCTCGGGCGAATTGACTTATGGACTCGAAAGGCTTGCGATGTATGTGCTTGGTATTGACCACGTGATGGATATGCCTTTTAACGACCCGCAGTCGCCTAGCCCGTTGACTTACGGCGAAATTTTCAAGCAAACAGAAGAAGAATATGCCCGCTGGAACTTCGACGTGGCTAACACCGATGTTCTGTTGCGCCAATTTGAAGAGGCCGAGGCCGAATGTGCGGCCATTTTGGCGCAGGAGCATAAAGACCCCAAGACTGGAAAGCGCATTATCATGGCGCATCCCGCCTATGATCAATGCATCAAGGCCAGCCACATCTTCAATCTGCTGGACGCGCGCGGTGTCATCTCGGTGACGGAACGGCAGGCGTATATTGGCCGAGTACGTGCATTGGCCAAACAATGCGCAGATGCTTTTGTCATGACAGAGGCCGCCGGGCACGCCGTCTAATGCGCCAGTCAAGCCAATCCAGGCAACAATACTTTGAGACCCGCGGCGATCATTCCAATGGCAATAGCCGACAGGATCATCCCCATGAAACGGCTCATTATCACCCGGGCATGTACCGAAAGATGTTTGGCAAGCGTCGACGCGTTCCAGAACGTCACAAAAAGCAAAAGAAGAACAATCAGGAAAACGCTTGCATAAACAATAATATCTGTCGCATTTTTGATGTGATGTGCGTACAGGATCAAGGTTGTAATCGTTCCCGGCCCAACCAAAATAGGAAAGGCCAGCGGATAGAAAGCCACGGTTTCCGGCTCAGGGTAGGATTGCCTTTCACCTTCTGTTCCGTGGTGCGAGGTACTCTGGGTTCCATTCAGCATATTCAGGCCAATCATAAGGACGACCAATCCCCCTGCGACACGCAGATCATCCACACTGATCCCGAACAGGCCGAGCGCCTGATTACCGATGGCGGCAAATGTTCCGCCAAGGACAAGGCAACAGGTAATTGTTTTTATAGCGACTTTCCGTTGCTCGGCCGGTTGCAGGCCATCGGTCACACTCAGATACACAGGCAAATTGGTGACCGGGTTCATAATCGCAAACAGCGCGCCGAAAAATCCGACGGCAAGGGTTGTATCCATTCCTATAATCTCGTGTGGCCCTGTTCTGGAACGAAACCTGTCCTATTTTCAGCATTCTGGAAAGAGGCATCGTGAGCAGGAGGTTTTTACGATGACTGGAAAACTGCTTGCCATTCTTCTTTTGATTTCGGCGGTAGTGGCTGGAGTGGGCATGTATTACCTTCAGATTTACGGGTTTTACTATGATGTAGAGGCTGAGCCCGGGCAGGATGTTGTCCTACTGGAAAGTGGCGCGGACGCTCCTTCGCCTATCCCGTATACCGATTTTGAGGCGATAGATGCGGACAGTTCTCCTATTCGTTACCGTGCTTGCTTTGAAACTGAGCTGAGGCCGTACAATATGCAGGACGATTATATTGTCGTACCGAAGGCCGAGCCGCTAACGGCGCCGGGATGGTTCGAATGCTACGATGCTCTGGCTTTGGCTAATGCGTTGAAATCCGGGGAAGCACAAGCATTTATGGGGATTAAAAACGTCCATTTCGGTGTGGATCGAATCGTGGCAGTGACTAATGAAGGTAAGGGGTTTGCTTGGCACTCCCTGAACAATTGCGGGGAAAAGGCGTACGATGGGACTGTAGTCGGCGAGGAATGCCCGCCGCGAGCAAATGATTGATGGTATGTTTTACCAAGAGATCTTTTAGATTTTCAGTTTTTCGTCGCGTTTGACACTGGTGCCAAGTACATCATTTCTGGACGGTGTCGCAAACTCAACCTCAAGCTAATAATTTGGATGCCATAGGTCTTCCAAAAAGCAGTTGATCGAAAATATGAAACTTGTCTTCGGGCTATGTGGCCTATCACCTATTGCCTTTATAGTGCCCGGCCTTGTATCCGCCTTCATTGTGGATATCACAATTAACATAGTCATCCTGACAATCGCCAATTTCTAAGGACTGAAAATGCCTGACCTGCTGATTGAACTGTTTTCCGAGGAAATTCCCGCGCGCATGCAGGCCCGCGCTGGCGAAGACTTGAAAAAGCGGATTACCAGCGGTTTGGTCGAAGCAGGTTTGACGTATTCATCAGCAGTCGTACTTACCACACCTCGCCGTCTGGCTCTGGCGGTCGAAGGGGTTTTGGCGGAGAGCCCAACAATCCGCGAAGAACGTAAAGGTCCGAAAGTTGGCGCCCCGGATAAGGCGATAGAAGGGTTTCTACGCGGGGCAGGTTTAACCCGGGATCAATTGGAGGAACGCGATACACCCAAAGGCGCGGTGTATTTTGCCGTGATCGAAAAAACCGGGCGTCCAGCCGCCGAAATCGTAGCCGAGGTTTTAGAGGCAACGATACGCAATTTTCCCTGGCCGAAATCGATGCGATGGGGCAACGGCGGATTGCGTTGGGTTCGTCCCTTGCACTCAATTCTTTGTATTCTGTCGGATGAAAGCGGCGCACAGGTTGTTCCAATGATGGTCGAGGGTATCCCGGCCGGAGATACGACAGAAGGCCACCGGTTCATGGCCCCTGGTCGTTTTTCCGTAAACTCTTTCGAGGATTACGCGGAGAAACTAAAGCGATCCTACGTGATGCTTGCGCCCGAAGAACGCGCTGAACATATCTGGAATGATGCGCAGAACCTAGCTTTTGCGGCCGGATTGGACGTGGTCGAGGATAAGGGTCTTCTTGCTGAAGTTGCCGGACTGGTGGAATGGCCCGTTGTTTTGATGGGTCAGATCGATGCCGAGTTCCTCGATCTTCCTCCGGAAGTTTTGCAGACATCGATGAAAGAGCATCAAAAGTTCTTTTCGGTCCGAAACCCAAGGACTGAAAGAATCGAGCGTTTCATAACGGTTGCCAATCGTGAAACGGCGGACAATGGGGCCACAATATTGGCCGGAAACCAAAAGGTGTTGTCGGCTCGTTTGGCGGACGCGAAGTTCTTTTGGGATAATGACCTACGAGTTGCCGAATCGGACATTACCCACTGGACGCGTGCGCTTGAGAATGTGACTTTCCACAACAAACTTGGAACACAGGCCCAGCGGATTCAGCGCATCGCTTCTCTTGCCCGCGAATTGGCACCCACAACAGGGGTGGATGCCGATTTATCCGAAAAAGCTGCACGCTTGGCTAAGGCTGACTTGAGCTCGGAGATGGTGTACGAGTTTCCCGAACTTCAAGGACTTATGGGGCGCTACTACATCAAAGCAGCGGGGGAAGACGCCTCTGTAGCTGCTGTCGCGCAAGAGCATTACTCGCCGCTTGGACCGTCCGATGATGTGCCAACCTCGGCTTTGTCGGTGACTGTAGCGCTGGCAGACAAGCTGGACACGCTGGCAGGTTTTTGGGCGATTGACGAGAAACCGACTGGTTCAAAAGACCCGTTTGCCCTTCGTCGCGCGGCACTTGGCGTTATTCGTTTGGTACTCAGCAATGATTTGCGCCTCCCGCTGGATCGTTTTTTTGACAGCCAGTTGGTGAGGGCTGAAAGCGCAGCAAATAACGCTTTACCGCGCGAGAATGTTGAGCATTTGTTGGACGAAATCGCAGACCACGGTGTTTTTGGCGCGGCATTTCAGGCCGTAAAAGAGAAGATCGGCGAAATTCCCAACTCCGATTTCCTCAAGCTTGAAAAAAAAGTACCCGACGCTTCGGATGACCTCCTTGATTTCTTCCATGACCGGCTCAAGGTTTTTCTGCGTGAAGAAGGTATCAGGCACGACATCATCGACGCCTGCATCGCCATGGATGGCAACGACGATTTGACCCTGCTGGTCAAACGTGCGCGCGCTTTGAACGCTGTGATTGAGACAGAGGACGGCGAAAACCTTGTTCAGGGTTTCAAACGGGCCAATAACATCCTGGCCCAGGCCGAAGAAAAGGATGGGGTTGAATATTCCTATGGTGCGGACATTAAGTTTGCAGAAACGGACAGCGAAAAAGCGTTGTTCGATGCTTTGGACACCACAAAAACGAATATCGACCAGGCATTGAAATCAGAGGACTTCCCAGCGGCAATGTCGGCAATGGCGTCTTTGCGGGCACCGGTCGACGCGTTTTTTGAGGATGTTCAGGTTAACACCGACAATGACATCTTGCGCCGCAATCGTCTGAACCTGCTTAATCAAATCCGCCAGGTCTGTTCATCGGTCGCCGATCTGACCCGGATCGAAGGATAATGACCGGGCCACAAGGTCTTGTAGACCAGAACTTCCTTGCACGACGGGCGCAGGTGCCTATGCTGCGGTGGAACCACGAGGTGCTGCAGTGCAGAATAATCCGCATACAACACTGATAACGACCGACGCCCCGGTGGCTGCGAGCACTCATGGTGGGCGCGCTAAGTGTTTGCAACGACTTGTTCGGTTGAACCTGCCGGTGCCTCGCACGGTGGCTTTGTCCTTTGATGCGGTGCAAAAGATCGCAAAGGGCCAGATGCCGGATATCGCCGCAATTTTAGATCAGTTCGATACATCGGCTTTGCTGTGCGTTCGCCCCAGCTCGGAGGACCCTGATTGGGGCGGTCCCGGTGCTGTTCTCAACATCGGCATGAATGACGCAAGTTATTTGGATTTGTCTGCTGATATGGGTGCCGATGCCGCTGCGGCGTTGTTTTTGCGGTTTGTGCAAAGCTACGCGACGCACGTCGCCAGACTCGACCCGGATGTCTTTGATGATATTGATGCAGACGGTCGCGAAGGGTTGAGTCTGAGCCTTCGCGCTTACGAAGACGAAACGGACGAAGCTTTCCCACAAGACCGCGGCGAGCAGCTGATCGCAGTGCTCAGATCCATGGCTCGTGCATGGGATGGGACGTCTGCTCGCCTTCTTCGTCAAGCTAAAGGGGCTCCTGCCGATGCAGGATTGGGATTGGTTATCCAGGAAATGATCCCAGGTGTTGGGCAGGGTGAATGCGGATCGGGTGTTTTACAACTGGTTGATCCTGCAACCGGTTTGCAGCAGATCACCGGACGGTATCTGAGCCAGAGCCAAGGGCGCGATGCGCTGGGTGAAGGGGTGTCCGCCTTATATCTTGAAAAGGATCCGCGCGGCCAGTCACTTGAAGATCTTGCGCCAAAAGCCTTCGCCGAACTAAAGGCGCACGCTGCACTGATGCGTGAGAAGCTTCGAGAAGAGATGCAGGTCGAATTCGTCATTGAAAACGGCCATGTTCATATTCTTGATGGTGTTCGTGTGCAGCGTGGCTCGCGTGCTGCAATGCGCATAGCAGTTCGTCTTGCCGAAGACGGTGTTATCCCAAGGCAAGAAGCGGTAATGCGTATCGATCCGCATTCATTGAACGAATTGCTCCACCGTCAAGTTCATCCTGACGCTCGGAGGGATGTGCTGACAACTGGTATTGCTGCAAGCCCGGGGGCTGCAACTGGGAGTTTGGTTTTTACTGCCGCCGAAGCCCAGGCTAGTGCAGCCAGGGGCGAACCCTGCATTCTGGTGCGACGTGAGACGTCCCCTGAAGACGTCCGAGGCATGCATGCCTCCGTTGCTGTTCTAACAGAAAAGGGCGGCATGACGAGCCATGCCGCTGTTATTGGTCGCGGCCTGGGCCTTCCCTGTATAGTGGGAGCCTCAGGAATGCGTTTTCAAACTAAGTTGAAAACTCTGACTGCGCCGGACGGGCGAGTTTTCAAAACCGGCGATATTCTCACGATTGATGGGACATCCGGACAGGTTTTGGCTGGGCAGCCTGCTATGCTTGAGGCGGCGTTAGATGATTGTTTCCAGACGCTTATGTCATGGGCTGATGCAGAACGCGATATTGCGATCCGAGCAAATGCCGATACCCCCGCTGACGCTCAGACCGCGCGCAATTTTGAGGCTCAAGGCATTGGCTTGTGCCGAACAGAACACATGTTCTTCGATCCCGGTCGACTGACCGTTATGCGCGAAATGATCTTTGCTCAGACATCGTCTGGCCGCGCTGCCGTGCTTGAACGTTTGCTGCCAATGCAACGGCAGGATTTTGTTCAACTGTTCCGGATAATGGAAGGGCAGCCAGTCTGCATCCGTTTATTTGATCCGCCGTTACATGAGTTTCTTCCTACGACGCGTAGCGGTCAACGCGAGTTGGCCGAGGCATTGGATTTGCCGGTTTCGGATGTGGAGCGGCGCGTGGATGCGATGAGCGAATACAACCCGATGCTAGGGCTGCGCGGTGTTCGCTTGGGCGTTACTGTGCCGGAGATCTATGACATGCAGGCTCGGGCGATATTTGAAGCTACTCTAGAGGCCAGCAAGGATGGAGCGCCAGTTGTTCCCGAAGTGATGATTCCGCTGGTTTCCGCCAAGCGAGAAGTAGAACTGGTCAAGGCCCGAATTGACGCTGTCGCGGCCGAAGTCTCGTCGGAGCAAGGGCAAGAGATCGATTATCGACTGGGTGTAATGGTCGAAACGCCACGCGCATGTATGCGGGCAGGTGAAATTGCAGCGCACTCCGCTTTTCTCAGTTTTGGAACCAATGACCTTACGCAAATGACCTACGGATTGTCGCGCGACGACGCAGGACGGTTTATGTCGGCATACGTTAAACTTGGCGTCTTCAACGAAGATCCATTTCATGTTCTGGACGCCGAGGGGGTAGGAGAGTTGTTAAAATTAGGCGCTGAGCGCGGACGCGAAGCGCAGCCCGAGATAACGCTTTCGGTGTGCGGGGAACACGGCGGCAACCCCGAATCAATCGCTATTTGCCGTGACCTTGGGTTTGATTACGTGTCGTGCTCTCCATTCCGCGTGCCCGTCGCTCGGCTGTCTGCCGCTCAACTGGCAATTTCCTCCAAACTTGGGGGTTGACATAGATTAAAACCCCTAGAAATAGTGGTTGCGAGATAGGGTGGTGGCCAGATTAATTTGGCGGCCCGGGCGAGATTCCTCTTGTGATTTTCAAAAAACTGGACCTTTGCCGCTGGGTAAGGTATCAGCCTCGTCGCGCCCGCCGGGGGAGGGTATGGCGCGTTAAGTGCCTGTGCGAGGTTATCTGATGAGACGTTACATAGTGGTTGCTGCCGCAATGGTGGCAACCGTGCTGCCGATTATGTCGTCTGCCGATAGGCAGAGTGTTGAAACGACGAAGAGAGAACTAGTTTCCCGGAACGAATTGCCGTCTGAAAGTTTTCGCGATTATTTGAAAATTTTTAAGCCTAGAAAAGCGCCAGAACCGGTTGAAATTTCTTACACAAAGGCTTGGCTGGATCAACAGCCGAAGGCATCAGGCGACGAGCATTTTCGTTGTTTGGCCGAGGCTTTGTATTTCGAGGCACGGGGGGAAAGCATCCGTGGTCAGTTTGCCGTAGCCGAAGTGATCCTGAACCGTGTGGACAGTACGCGATTTCCGAACTCGCTTTGCGGAGTGATTAATCAGGGTACAGGGCGCAAATACCAGTGCCAGTTCACCTATACTTGCGACGGTAAGAAAGAAGTTTTCCACGAAAAGAGAGCGTACGAACGCGTCGCCAAGGTAGCACGCGCCGCAATCGATGGCGTTGCAGAAGAGATGACGTCTGGCGCCACTCACTACCATACTAAATCGGTTCGACCTTCGTGGTCGCGGGTTTACAAAGAGACGGCACGGATTGGCGTGCACATCTTTTATCGCCACAACTACCGCACTGCGAGCAACTGATTGTCGCTCCTGCGCTGGAAGCTTGGTGCGGTAATACAATGTTCAGACTATATTATGGGCCGGGGAGGCCCATAATGCTGTTTAACAGAAGACAAATCTTGAAATCGGCTGCGGCTCTGACTTTGCTGCCACTGGCAGCGCGCGCTTCAAATCATGTGATGGTCGCAAGCGAAACCATTCAGCAACTGGCACCTGAAGGTTTCGACAAGACAAGGGTCTGGAGCTTTGGAGGCTCGGTTCCCGGCACAGCAATTCGGGTCGAGCAGGGTGCGCGTGTTCAACGTATGGTGGACAACCAATTGTCCGTTCCGACTTCTGTCCACTGGCACGGAATTCGCATCGACAATGCAATGGATGGAGTGCCCGGCGTCACACAAGAAGCAATCCCTGCGGGGGGAAGCTTTGAATATGATTTTGTGGTGCCAGATGCCGGAACTTATTGGTATCACGCGCATAATCGGTCGGTTGAACAGGTGGCGAGGGGGCTGTATGGTCCGCTGATCGTGCAAGAGGCTGATGCTCCTGATGTAGATCAGGACTTGGTTCTGATGCTGGATGATTGGCGGATTGATCCCGAAACAGCACAGATCGCTGATGATTTCCAAAAAAATGGGCACGATCTCAGCCATGCAGGTCGGATCGGGAACCTCATCTCGGTCAATGGGTCCTTTGATCCTACAATTCCAGTCAAACGCAATGAACGCTTAAGGTTGCGTCTGATTAACGCTGCCAACGCCCGGATATTTGACGTTGGAATTCAGGGTTTGAATGGATGGATCGTGGCGCTTGATGGAATGCCGCTGGAAAATCCGGTTCCAATTTCCGAATCTTTTCCTCTTGCTCCTGCGCAACGCGCCGACCTGTTGGTCGACGTTGATGCTGTATCAGAAGAAACAGCCAGCCTTGTGAGCGTGGAACGGGATGGTGCTTTCGGATTGGCAAAGTTTGCAGTGAGCGGTGAAATCTCTGCAACCGTCAGGCCCGCGCCGAACCCTCTGCCGCCCAATCGGTTGCCAGACGTATCGTCTTTTCAAAGCGCCCCTTTGCACAGAATGGTTCTTCAGGGCGGAGCAATGCGCTGGTTAGAAAACGCACGGATCGGTGAAACAGAGTTAACGGGCCGAGAATTGGCTCAACTCGGGCGTTTTTGGGCTTTGAATGGAGAGGCTGAGCGCCCTGCTGAGCCGTTTTTGAAAACTTCAGTGGACAGCATCCACC
Organism: Ruegeria sp. BHSA163; assembly: GCF_059613365.1. Classification (NCBI taxonomy): domain Bacteria; kingdom Pseudomonadati; phylum Pseudomonadota; class Alphaproteobacteria; order Rhodobacterales; family Roseobacteraceae; genus Ruegeria; species Ruegeria sp. BHSA163. Next base: position 54,805 of record NZ_JBXWSJ010000015.1, on the reverse strand, counting down.
GTATTGAGTTTGTAAATGAGACCGCTTTCCCCCATGCGATGCATTTGCATGGACACCACTTCAGGTTGGTCGACGGGGATGGCAGCCTTGGGCCGTGGCGCGATACCGTACTGGTTGATAGGGGCCAGACCCAGCAAATTGTTCTAATGGCGGACAACCCCGGCGATTGGCTGCTGCATTGCCACATGTTGGGTCACGCGGCCTCAGGAATGATGAGCTGGTTTCGCGTAGCTTGACGCCGCATTCAGCGGGTAGAATGGCGTTTGTCGTAGTGGTATAGGCCGCCAGAGCGCCTAGACTGGGCGACAAGTACTTGATGGCAAAGGGCCTGACCAATGAGTTCTGAAATCCGTCTTGCTTTTGCACACCCGTCTGAACGGTCCGAAGCAACAGCGGCGCTTGGGCCACTGGATCGTATTTCATTACGCGATCATATCGTGGACGTCGAGATAGGTGCCTTTCAGTCCGAGCGGGGCACGACCCAGCGCATCTGCTTCAACATTGTTGTTGAAGTCCGTCCGCTAACGGATTCGATTGATGATGATGTTGATCGAATATTATCGTATGACCGAGTGACTGAGGCTATCGCATTTGAACTTGCGGCGGAAAGGCTGAACCTTCTGGAAACACTGGCCGATCGCGTTGCCGAACGTGTTTTGCTTGAGCCTCAGGCGGTAAGGGCTTTTGTCAGAATAGAAAAATTAGATCGCGGTCCCGGTGCGTTGGGCGTTGAAATTGTTCGAGGCAAAGGTGCACTTCATCATGACGTTACAGAGGAAGAACGCCCACATCCGCGCTTAGTATTTCTTTCCAATGCAGCAATTGAATCTGAAAACCTGACAGGTTGGATTGATCAATTGCAAAACCGCCAACGTCCCCTAATTTTGTGCGTCGGCGCTTCCCATTTACCCGTCCCTGAAACTGGCCATGCAATGACACAGCGCCGGATCGATCTGTTGGCTATCGAACAGAATGCGTGGGTACTGGCGGCGCGGGACCACCGCTGCGTTGTGGTATCGACGCGTACGGAATTGGATTGGGCGATGAAAAACGGTCAAATCTGCGTCTGGGCCCCATCAAAGATTGTTCTGGATGCTGTTGATGGGCCATCGGCCGCGCCTTCGGATGCAGTGGCACTGGCTGCATGGTTTGCCGCGACGTTTGAAGCCAGCGAAATGCTGGTGATCGGTGGAGAGCTTCCTGAAGCTCCAAAAACACCGCTACGCGCAATTCCCCTAGAGCAAGTCGAGCTGTGACAGAATACTACAGACCTTTGGTGCAGCACGGTCCCATTCGGCCGGAAGGTTCAGCGCCTCTGGCCGGCCAGAGCAAGTGGTTTACACATGCAGAACGTTTGACGCGTGGCGCTCCAGCCCAAATTGTCACTGTGCAAGAGATTCCGGAGGATGTGCTCCGACGCATTTCTGATCCGCGGCAGATCGTAATGGGATTGGACATGTCTGAACCGCAAATAATGGGCATCCTGAACGCCACTCCGGACAGTTTCTCTGACGGAGGGCTGCACAATTCGGTTGAGACTGCACTTTCTGCGGCTCGCAGCATGTTTGCCAATGGCGCCAGCATCTTAGATATCGGCGGGGAATCCACGCGACCCGGAGCCGACTTGGTTCCCGAAGACGAGGAAATCGCAAGGACGCAGCCCTTGATCCAGGCGTTAAGGGCGGAAACGGATGCGGCGATTTCGATCGACACTCGAAAGAGCAAGGTAGCGCGGGCTGCGCTCGAGGCCGGAGCTAACTTGATTAATGATGTCTCGGGCTTCACATTTGATCCGAAACTTGCGCCGTTTTGCGCAGAGAAAAACGTTCCGGTCTGCGTCATGCATATGCAGGGAGATCCAGGATCGATGCAAGAAAATCCACAATATAACAATGTATTGCTGGATGTTTTTGACTTTTTGAAAGGGCAGGTTGCAAAGCTGACTGCCGCAGGATTATCGCGCGATCTTGTAATCGTCGATCCGGGCATAGGATTTGGCAAGACTGTTGAGCACAATCTGATCTTGATAAAAAATCTAAGTCTATTTCACAGTCTGGGTTGCCCTATCCTTTTGGGCGCGTCTCGCAAGGGATTCATAGGGCAGATCGGGCAGGAGCCACGCAAGAATGCTCGGGCACCCGGATCTATAGCCGTAGCACTTTCGGCACTTTCACAGGGCGTGCAGATAGTGCGTGTCCACGATGTGGCAGAGACCTCTCAGGCCTTGCGTCTGTGGGCAGCGGTCCGATAATCTGGGTAAAAAAAGAAAGTCAGGAGATTTATCAGTGCGCAAGCTTTTCGGAACCGACGGGGTGCGGGGCACCGCAAATACATACCCCATGACGGCTGAAATGGTATTGCGCATTGGCGCGGCTGTCGGGCGATATTTCCGCCGAGATGCGTCAAGCGAGCATCGCGTTGTAATCGGCAAGGACACGCGGCTGTCTGGCTATATGCTGGAAAACGCTTTGACGGCCGGGCTTACGTCGACTGGGATGAATGTTTTGCTGCTGGGCCCGGTCCCGACTCCAGCGGTTGGACTGATGACCAGCTCAATGCGGGCAGATCTTGGGGTTATGATTTCGGCCAGTCACAATCCGGCCGAAGATAACGGAATCAAATTCTTTGGGCCCGATGGTTTCAAGTTGTCGGATCACGCTGAACTCGAAATAGAACAGTTGATCGAAGCAGGTGTCAGTCCGGCACAGGCGCAGAATATTGGCCGTGCGCGACGGGTGGACGACGCCCGTTTCCGCTATGGCGAACGTGTGAAGTCGTCACTTCCGCGTCAGGTCAGGTTGGACGGTTTGAAGGTGGTAATCGACTGTGCCAATGGTGCAGCTCACCGAACCGCGCCCGAGGTACTTTGGGAACTTGGTGCCGAAGTTATTCCTGTGGGTGTTTCTCCCAATGGAAAAAACATCAATCAGGACTGTGGATCAACCAACCCACGGGTTGCTGCAGAGACTGTGGTAGCCCACGGCGCAGATGTTGGCATCTGCCTCGATGGCGATGCTGATCGTGTTGTCATGATCGACGAGACCGGCAAAGTCGCTGACGGGGATCAGATTATGGCTCTGTTAGCAGGGGCTTGGTCGCGCGCTGATCAATTGAAGGGTGGTGCGTTGGTCGCGACGGTCATGTCGAATCTTGGGCTGGAACGGCATTTGGCGACACAGGGTTTGCGGTTGGAGCGGACTGCAGTGGGCGATCGCTATGTCGTCGAACGGATGCGTGAAGGCGGATTTAATCTGGGTGGTGAGCAATCTGGACACATTGTGATGAGCGATTACGCCACTACAGGTGACGGTTTGATGGCCGGATTGCACTTCCTTGCAGAGATGGTGTTGACTGGACGCAAAGCTTCAGAACTGGCGCGGCAGTTCGAGACTGTGCCGCAATTGCTTAAAAATGTTCGCTACCAAGCTGGGCAGTTGCCGCTAGAGGCAGCAAGCGTAAAGGCCGCTATTGTAGATGCCGAAGCTCGTCTGAGCGGGCAGGGGCGGCTATTGATCCGCAAATCTGGAACCGAGCCATTGGTTCGCGTAATGGCGGAATGCGAAGATGCGGCATTGTTAATGCAAGTGGTCGACGGGATCGTTGCCGAGGTTGAAGCAGCGGCCGTTTAGCGTCCAATTAGCAATTTTCGCAAACTGAACCATTGGCTAATAGCCAAACCAACAAGAATCATCGCCAAAGCTATGTAGAATCTTAGAGGCAAGGCTTCGGACAGAATCCATGAGCCAAAGACCATCGACCAGATAGGCACTTGGTAATTCACCAGGGTCATGAATACGGAACCAGCGCTTCGGATGATCGACACGCGCAGCAGTGTCGCAAACGCGGTAGGAACCAATCCCAGTAGGATTATAGCGGTACTGGGTATGCTTCCATGCCAGGAAGGGAGGCCTTCGACCAACAGCATTAACGGTAACAACGCGATAGAACCAACAACCAACGATAGGGCCGACAAGACAACAGGATCAATTGGTGGGCAACGACGGGTGAAGATCGATGCGCAGGCAAAGCATAAAGCGGCTCCAATACAAGCCAACTGCGCCAATGGTTCCGTACCCTTACCGAGTTGCACTAGTCCCGGTCCGATCAGGACCAGAGCGCCGGAAAATCCTACCAATACGCCAACAAACCGACGCAAGTTCAACGGCTCATCGGAAAAGAAATGTGCGAGCGGCAAAACCATCAAGGGTATTGCGGCCATGGAAAGGCCAGCAAATGCCGATGACACAAATTGCTGCCCCCAGCTGAGCAACATAAAGGGCAGGGCAGTCGACAGAATGCCGATCACGATAATCGACCGCCATAGATTTCGGCCCCCTGTCGGTATTTTTCGCTTGGTGATCCACATCATGATCAGCAAGGTGACTGCACCGAGCGTAGTGCGTGAGGTTGCAACAGTGAGCGGGCCGTACCCCTCTAACGCCATTGCCACCACCATGAAAGTGCCCCCCCAAATGAGGCCGAGTGCGATGACGCCGCCCCAGTTGCGGTATTCGGATTTTTTGACCATTCCCTCCCATTATCCTGCAGTAAAGGGGATGTCACTGGTCTGACATTGACATTATGTTAGTGTCTACTTACGGTAAGTCATGGCTAACATAGATCCATTTGTAGCGCTTGCCGATCCGACCCGGCGTCGGGTGTTTGAAGCAATCGCAAAACATCCGTATGCCGTAGGCGAGTTGTCGAATTTTCTGCCTGTAAGTCGTCCGGCTATATCTCAGCATTTGAAAGTTCTCTCCGATGCAGGCTTGGTGATCTGCCGGCCGGAAGGAACGCGGCGAATCTATTCAGCCCGTCCCGAAGGGTTAGCGGAAATACGTGCTTGGCTTGATAAGTACTGGTCTGAATTACTGGAGAGTTTTTCTTCTGAAGTAGATCGAGGAAGCGTGATAAAAAATGACAGACCCTATCGTTAAGGCAGTTACGGTCAGCGCCACACCCGTTCGCGCTTTCGAAGTTTTTGTTAACCATATCGCAAAGTGGTGGCCCTTGGATAAGCACGCAGTTTCAGCTGCTGATGGAAAACCCGCCCTGGCCGTAACGATTGAGCCAAAGGTCGGCGGCGCGATCTTTGAAACCAAATGGGATAGGGAGCGCGCGGATTGGGGGCCAGTGTTGGAATTCGAGCAAGGACACAGGCTGGCCTTCAGCTGGCACCCCGGTACGGACAAGACAAAACCGACACGGGTAGAGGTGGTGTTCGAAGAAGACGCCGGCGGTTGTTCGTTGATCACCCTGACCCATTCGGGCTGGGAAATCTGGGCTGCTGAGGCACCCGATAAAATGGACGGCTATAACAACGGATGGGATTTTGTATTCGGGGAACGCTATGCAAGCGCGGTTCAAAGGTGAAAAGGACGGCCTGCAAAGCCGTCCTTTTGCTGAATAATTCGGGTTTAGTTCTTTTCTTTGTCGACCATTTTGCCGGCGGAGATCCAAGGCATCATTGCGCGCAATTTGGCGCCTGTTTCTTCGATCATATGTTCGTCGTTAGCCCGGCGTGACGCTTTGATGGTTGGTTGCCCAACAGCGTTTTCCAACATGAAATCGCGAACAAACTTTCCTTGCTGAATGTCTTCCAATACGGCTTTCATACGTGCCTTGGTCTCGTCGTATTGCAGGATACGAGGGCCAGTTACGTACTGTCCGTACTCCGCTGTATTTGAAATCGAGTAATCCATGTTGGCGATGCCGCCTTCATAGATCAGGTCAACGATCAGTTTTACTTCGTGCAGACACTCGAAATAAGCCATCTCGGGCGCATAGCCAGCTTCGACCAGAGTTTCAAAGCCGCAACGGATCAGTTCGACCAAGCCGCCGCACAAAACTGCTTGCTCACCAAACAGGTCGGTTTCGCATTCTTCCCGGAAGTTGGTCTCGATGATGCCCGAACGACCGCCGCCAATGGCTGAACAGTAAGACAGGCCGATTTCGAGCGCTTTGCCGGTTGCGTCATTGTCGACGGCCACAAGGCAAGGAACACCGCCACCCTTGGTGTATTCGCCACGAACGGTGTGTCCGGGACCTTTCGGTGCCATCATGATGACGTCCACGCCTTCTTTCGGCTCGATCAGACCAAAATGCACGTTCAGGCCGTGAGCGAACGCAATGGCTGCGCCTGGTTTGATGTTGTCGTGCACATATCTTTTGTAGGTTTCGGCCTGAAGTTCGTCGGGCATGGTGAACATTATGACGTCGCACCATGCAGCTGCTTCGGCGATTCCCATAACCTCAAGACCTTCGGCTTGGGCTTTCTTGGCCGATGGCGAGCCCTCACGCAGAGCGATGACAAGGTTTTTTGCACCCGAGTCACGCAAGTTAAGAGCGTGGGCATGGCCCTGCGAGCCATAGCCCAGAATAGCCACTTTTTTGTCTTTGATCAGGTTGATGTCGCAGTCGCGATCGTAATAGACACGCATTTTACCGGTCCTTTCAATTTTCATTGTGATGCTTTTAACTGGGCATTTTTGTATTGGCGAGCCGATCAGGGTTAAGTATTTACGGAAATGAGGAAAACTAATTCGTTGAATCGAGAAAAATCGGAAAAATCATGCTGGATGATCTAGACCGACGGATACTGCGCCATTTTCAGGCTGATCCGAGCTTATCGGCGGCTGAACTGGCTGAGCGGTGCGGCATCAGCTCGGGAGTTTGCTGGCGTCGGGTGGAAAAGATGCAGGCTGCCGGGATAATTCTAGGGCAAGAAGCCGTAATTGATTGGGCTGCGCTCGGATTTGCACTCGAGGTTTCTTTACGGGTTACGCTGGACAAAACTCAACCTCGCGCCTTCGACGAGTTCTTGGAAGCTGCGCGTCAAGTGCCTGAAGTCATGGAAATCCAAACGTTCCTGGGGCGCGTGGATGTGCGTCTGTCGGTTTTGGCGCGGGAAATGTCACACTACCAGAAGGTTTATCGCGACAGAATTCTGACGTTGCCACACATCGCAGATATCGAAGCCTTGATGCACATAGCAAGGGTCAAACGCAACGAAGCGCTTCCCCTATGATCGAATTGGATGAAATCGATCGCAAAATTTTGCGTGCTTTGACTCAGGACGCCACACAAAGCGCCGGAGCGTTGGGGCGTCGGTTTGGTCTTTCTCAGCCAGCAACTTGGCGGCGCATTCGCAGATTGGAACATGCCGGTGTTCTGCGAGGGCGCCGACTGTGTCTGAACGCCGAGGCGTTGGGTTTCGGTGTCACTGTTTTTCTGGGTGTTAAACTGGCGCGCAAGGGTCAGGTCAGCCTAGAGGACTTTGAACGCGCGGTCAGCGCCATCCCCGAAGTTCAGACTGTTGAGCACGTATTAGGCCTGTATGACTATCGTTTAAGGGTCGTGGCGCGGGATTTATCTGATTTTGAACGTGTCCTCAGGCGGAGAATCATGACTTTGCCAGGGGCAGGAGACGTTGAAGCCAACGTTCTTCTGACTGAAGAACGCCTGGCTGGACCAATCGGATAAGGCCAATCAATACCTGGACCGGATACAATAGCTTGGATGATGAGTCATTCGGGCAAAAGTGATGGGCTGCCCGTCTTTCCAAGTTGTACGTTCAAGCTGAATTATCGATGTTCCAGTTGTTGTGCCCATGAACTCTGCCAACCTACCGTCCGCCGAAATCGCCGAAAACGATATTTCAGCCTCGGTAAATGGGGCGGCATGCAGCAACCATTCGTTCGGTCCGCGAACGTTTAAGTCCGCGTGCTCTACTTCGGGAACGGTTTCGATGTTTATCCATCGTTCTTCCAGTTGAAACGGGCGGTTGTCAGCGTAATGCATACAAACAACCTGCAAAATCCGAGCGTTCGGCTCGACATCCAGTTGTGATGCGAGCCAACCGGGACTATAAACAATGTTTCGTTCGACTAAAGAATAGCGGTAAACTGAATTTTGTTTTTCTACTGCCTGCCGCGCCAGTGAAATCTCTAGTTTGGCTTGCCTTTGAGGTTCCTTGGTGACCCGGGTTCCGCTTTTTCGCTTACGCTCGACAAACCCTTGATCAGCCAGCTCGCGAAGTGCGCGGTTCACGGTTGCCCGTGCACAATTGAATTCTTCGGCCAATTGGGTTTCTGTGGGCAAAAGCGAGCCCTGCGGCCATATGCGTGACTCGATCCTTCTTTTGACTTCGTCCCTTACAACTTGAAAACTAATCCTCTTATGTGAAGCCACGTGCTGTAATGTCCTTCTTGTTCTACGTGAGCTTATCTGTTCAGAAACACGTCATGGTGTAAAGAGAAGGTGACACTAGTTAGCGTCATTTCTGTATTAAGTTGTTCACATTGATAAGTAAATAAAGCGTGAGGTGAGGGTTTTTGGCCAATCAAAGTAGAATCGATTCCGGCTTTACCCACGTATCGGGACGGTGCAGAAAAGATGCAGATTTAGAAAGGACGTGTCATGACCGCTTTGTTGGAAACCGTAGACCCCGATGGCCTTGAAGAGTTTTCAGTTGTTTTCACTGATCGATCGCTAAATCACATGTCGGCCAGCTTTCAGCAGGTAATGCGCGATATTTCGGCAATGCTACGCGAGGTTTATCAAGCTGACGGTATCGCAGTGGTTCCGGGCGGCGGAACTTTCGGGATGGAGGCGGTTGCAAGGCAATTCGCGCGAGGTGCAAGTGTAGTTGTTGTACGCAATGGCTGGTTTTCTTACCGTTGGAGTCAGATTTTCGAAGCGGGTGGGTTGACTGCCAAGGCGACTGTGCTCAAGGCGCGCCAGACCGGAAATTCCAGCCCTTCGCCCTTTATGCCAGCCCCGATCGACGAGGTGGTTTCGACCATACGCGAGCAACGTCCGGATATGGTTTTTGCACCGCATGTTGAAACTTCGGCAGGGGTTATTTTGCCGGATGACTATGTGACCGAAATGGCGGCAGCGGCCCATGAGGTCGGTGCGCTGATGGTATTAGATTGTATTGCGTCAGGCTGTGCTTGGGTCGATATGAAGGCTACTGGCGTTGACGTGCTTATTTCCGCGCCTCAGAAAGGTTGGAGCGCCACGCCGTGCGCCGGTCTTGTGATGCTGTCCGAACGGGCAGAAGCGCGTCTTGCCGAAACGACGTCCGACAGTTTCGCCATAGATCTGAAGAAATGGCGCCAGATCATGCAGGCCTATGAGAACGGCGGTCACGCGTATCACGCGACAATGCCCACAGATTCTTTACGGGGGTTTCGCGATACTATGATTGAGACACGCGATTTTGGATTTGAAAAATTGCGCTTGGCTCAATGGGCATTGGGTGACGGTGTTCGTGAAATGCTCAAGGAAAAAGGTGTTGTTTCAGTCGCGGCTGAAGGTTTCGGCGCTCCGGGAGTCGTGGTCAGTTACACCTCAGACCCAGAGGTGCAAAATGGCAAGAAATTTGCGGCTTTAGGTACACAGATTGCTGCTGGTGTACCGTTGCAGTGTGATGAACCTGAGGGGTTTAGCACATTCCGTCTTGGCCTATTCGGGTTGGATAAGCTTTATGATGTGGAAAGAACCAAAGAACGCCTGCGGCGCGTTCTGGATCGGGTTTTGTGAGCGTTTCTGTGCCTTAGCGAATACCAAGGCCCATCTGCATCAACGTCCTACGGACAGGAGGCAAAGAATAAAGTGCGTTCAATCCCATGGCCCGGGCGTCGCGGAGAGGACGCGCTTCGATCATCGAGGCACGGTTCAGCAAGTCTATTCCTTTAACCCTTAAGGCAATATCGGCATGTCGGGCCTTATGATACGCATCCAGCATAGTAGCGTCGCCCAATTCTTCGGGGCGAGACTGTGCAAGCTCCAGCAGGCAGCGTAAATCGCCCAACGACATATTCAAACCCTGTGCGCCAATGGGCGGCACCACATGGGCCGCCTCAGCCATGAGAGCGATTCTTTCACCGGAAAGCCGTTCGGCCGACTGGCTGATTATTGGCCAGATCGTGCGGCGTGACGATAACTTAAGCTGCCCAAACAAGCCGCACGAGCGTTCTGTCATCTCTGATTCAAAAGCTTCGGTTTCAGCGTTCAGCAACTCGACCGCGCGCGGCCCGCGCTCCATCCAGACAACAGCAGACGAGGGGGTGCCCCGCCAGTCGGGTAATGGTACAAGCGTGAATGGCCCGCCTGAGCGGTGAATTTCTGTGGATACATTTTCATGCGCGATGGGATGCGTAACCGAGAAGGCCAATGCCTTTTGACCATAACGGATTGTGTGTACGGGAATCCCTGCAGCCTCGCGCATCGGCGACCCGCGACCATCAGCTGCTATAATCAACTTGCAGCGAACACGATTGCCATCGCTTAGCCCGACGCGTGCCTCGGTTGTTCGTGTGAACAAGTTGACCGTGCCAGTACCGGGGCGAAAATCTACACTAGGCAGTTCCGCAAGGCGGGCCAATAGTTCACGTCGCATCAGCCAGTTCGGTAAGTTCCATCCGAAGGGTTGATCGGATATGTCAGATGCGTCGAAGTCGCGTACGACGCGGGGTTCTGGCAGCTCTCCGCCGGCGTCAACTATGCGCATAACTTTAAGCGGGGCAGCATCGCCTTCAATACGCTGCCAAACACCACACTGGTCTAACAAGCTGCGAGCTGGTTGAAGAAAAGCAGTTGTTCGCAGGTCCGAGCCATTTGCATCGCGCTCGGTTACAGGCGGGGCAGGGTCGACACAAATCACATCAAAGCCCGCCGAGCCAAATACGGCAGCGGCTGTCAAGCCGGCGATACCCCCTCCGGAAATTAGGATGTCACAGCTATCTGTCATGGCTTGGCTCTCCGTGCTGAGCAAACCTTAGGGTCGTTGTTAAGTATTCGCCAAGCGACATCCTGTCCCTCTGATTAACCGCGTGACACCAAGATAAGCAGCAGGAACATCAGCGGTACCATCGCTAACGCTGGCAGATACAAGCCCGGTAGGCCATAGATCATCGCAGAACACCCCCACATGGCAATAATGGCTGCTGCGGTGTAACCGAGGTCCTCAGGATCTCCGTGTGCAACGTCTTTGGCCATCCAGCCAAACAAAGGAATCGCAAACAGCACGCGCTGCCATAAAGGCATGCGGATGGGTACTTCGATGGTGCTCATGAAATTCTCCGATTGTGCTGTTCTATTAAACACATATGGGGTGGGTTTAACGTCGGTTGGATGTGCAGATCGTCGCACTGCGTCAGCCTATCGCAGATGGCCAAGAAACGCAGTTAAGTCGTCAGTGTAGTGGTGGATGTGATCCGCTTCGTGCGGGTCTGGCGCGACATGAACAGTGCGCATACCCATCTCGTATGGGGCAGCCAAATTACGGGGATCATCTTCGAACATCGCGGCTTTGTCAGCCGATATCCCGTCTTTCTCGAATATCGACTCAAAAGCCGCTCGTTCTGGTTTCGGGCGATATTCAGCATGCTCGACGCCATATATCGCATCGAATAGTCCATCCAAACCGCGCGCCGAAAGAACACGCTCGGCATAAGGAGCGGATCCATTAGTGTACACTACGCACCGTCCCGGCAAGGCGCGAATGTTCTCAGCTAAGTGGGGGTCAGGTTCCATATGACTCATGTCCACCTGATGTACTGCGTGTAGATATGGGTCTGGGTCCAGATCGTGTTCGGCCATTAGCCCCGCAAGTGTTGTTCCGTATTGGCGCCAATACTTCGACCGTAACCTGTCTGCCTCGGCCCGGTTAACGCCGATTGCACTAACGACATAATCCGTCATCAATACCTCGATCTGGTCGAACAGGCGCATATTCGGCGGATACAAGGTGTTGTCCAGATCGAACACCCATTGGGTAACATGAGAAAAGGCAGGTTTAACCATAGGACGGGTTTAGGCCGACCAGTCAAGGTTTTCAATGGCCGCTCTTGATTGCTGACCGCCGGGGCGGATAGACATGTCCGAACGAAGAGAAAGATGGCCCTATGCCCCAGTCCAAGCAGTCCAATACTGACGCCTACAGCCTGATACTCGAAGCCATTGATGTCGGTATCTATAAACCAGGCGATCGTCTGGTGGAAAGCGAGTTGGCCGAACGGTTCGGCGTTTCCCGCACACCGATCCGCGAGGCATTGCAACGGCTTGAAACGCAATCGCTTTTGGAGAGGGATGGGCGATCGCTTATAGTGGCATCTTTGGATCACAATCAGATGGCCGAACTATACGTTGTCCGGCGCGAGTTGGAGGGGCTGGCGGCAAGTCTGGCGGCGCGTCATGCAACTACCGAAGAAATCAAGCTTCTGCAGGACATGGTTGCGGCCGACGACGCTTTGGTCGATGACCCCACAGCGCTTTCCCGCGCGAACCGACGATTTCATGAGCAGATACATCTCGCCTCGCACAACCGCTATCTGGTTCAGCAGTTGGATTTGGTGCACCGAACGATGGCTTTGATGGCAACGACTTCTTTAGCAGTTCAAGGGCGAGGGGAAATTGCGCAAAGTGAACACAAAGCAATTGTCGATGCGATTGCGATGCGGGACGAAGAAGGTGCCGCGCTGGCGTTGAAGGACCATATTTCGGTTGCGTTCATGACACGTCTAAAACAAGAAGCCGTCCAACGTGAAAAATAACTATCGTTCGAGCGCAGATACCTCTTCTTCGGCTTGTCCATGCTGGGTCTTGTCCCAAAAGAACGGGTCAACTGCCAATTCCCACAAGGCTTTGTAAGCCGCCAGTACGCCCAGGGGGAAATACAACGCCATTGTCGGAACCCACGGGATCAAAAACCGTCTGTTTCCGGCAACAACACCGAGAGCTCCAACCAGAATGTTGACGGCTTCTGCCGCAATGAACAGGAACATGCATCCCGCCATAATGTTGGTGGAGATCACATTTTGAAAAGGATGCGGCAAACCCAACGTCGCCAACCAGAACAACCACAGGACCGGTGCCAGAAGAAATTGCCCCAGCGTCCCAAGAAAGAAAGCCTGAACCCCAAGAAAACGCGGCAGCCCGAGTTCCCTAAGCAATTGCATCGGCGCGCGCATGTGCACCAAATAGGTGACCATAAAGCCCTTGAGCCACCTCGAGCGTTGTTTAACCCACGGCCAGGCGCGAAAGTTTGCCTCTTCAAACGTGGCCGTATTTACGACTTCGGTTCGATACCCGGCTCGGCACAACCGCACACCCAAATCAGCATCTTCAGTTACATTGTGCGCGTCCCAGCCGCCAAGTTCCAATAGCTTTTCGCGACGAAAGAAAAACGTGGTCCCACCAAGCGGAACAACTAATCCCATACGCGCTATTCCAGGCAGGATTACGCGGAACCAACCGCTATATTCAATCGTAAAGCACCGAGAGCGCCAGTTGGTTCGCGGGTTGTAATAGTCCAGTACGCCTTGCAAGCAAACGACATCATCAGAAACCTGCGCAAATTTTCTAACTACAGTTTCCAGCTGATCGGGCATTGGCGCGTCTTCGGCATCCCATACCCCGACGATTTCGCCCCGACAGAAATCCAAAGCGTAGTTCATCGCCCGAGGTTTGGTTGTCAGGTTGCCCAATTCAGGAACGATTATTGCACGGACCCAGCTAGGCAATTCTACCCGTTTCAACGCGGCGTGTGTAACTTCATCGTGTTCTTCGAGGACTAGAACAACGTCCAACAAAGCTTTGGGATAGGTCAATCGTCGCAACCTGGAGATCAGGACATCAGCAATTTCGCGTTCTTGGTATAGAGGCACCATAATCGAAATTTTCGGAAGAAGGATAGGAAGCTCTGGTTCAATCAAACGGTCAACTCTTTGCTCTAAAACCGTAGTCACGGTTCCGAACACCCTGAACAGAAGGAAAAGAGCCAAAGTCATCGTGGCCGCCCAAAAAACGACCATCAACCCTGTATTTGGCGCGGTGACAAAAATGCCGCCAAAGGCAGATGTCACAAATATAGCCCTCAGCCGAGACCCCGTCCGAAAATTTCGGCAGCTCTTCGATGGTTCGACGCGGCTTTCAGCGGTTTGCGCAAGTTGGTTTGCACAGGATGCAGCTATAGCAGCATCAATCTGTTCCGGGCCGGCCAGCACTGGGGCCACTTTCAGACCACAGTCTTTCAATCCGTCCTCTACCAACGCAAAATCATCAGGCGTGGCTGTGGCCACTAATAGCAGAGGCCCCATGCGTAGCCATGGAACCACGTTATGCTTTATCCAGAATTCAACCGGTTTAAGCATGCAAAGCTCGGCTGACGGAGGAGAGCTTTCCAGATCCGCGATTTGCCATCCACTTTGATCAGACAAAGCAGTCAGAACGTCCTTACGACTGGCCCATCCCTCGCCGACCAAAATTTCCCCTAAATGGGCTCTCTGCCGGGATTGCATTTTCAGAGCACTTAAAAGTCGAGATTGTGTGATTACACCGCGGTCTAACAGGTATGCTCCCAATGGTTTTCTGGCTTGCGAACTAGAAACCGGCCCAGCGGATGCAAAGCGTTGAAGATTTAGTTCCACGATGTGAGGACCCTACCGAAAGCAATTTTCGGCAGATTCACTTAAGTAACGTTAATTTAATATTAATTTTAATAAAAACTGGAGAGCCTCAAGCTTTTCGCTCGGCCATTGCAGCCGTAAATCGTTCGAACAAGTAAAAACTGTCTTGTGGACCGGGCGATGCCTCGGGATGGTACTGGACGGAATAGACCGGCCGGTCGGTTACGCGGATGCCGCAGTTTGATCCGTCAAACAACGACCGATGGGTTTCGATTACACCGTCCGGCAACGATTGTGCATCCACTGCAAATCCATGATTCATGGAAGTGATTTCTACTTTGCCAGTTTCCAGATCTTTTACTGGGTGATTGGCACCATGATGGCCGTGATTCATTTTAACCGTTTGACCGCCCAGAGCCAAAGCAAGCATCTGGTGCCCCAAGCAAATGCCAAAAACGGGCAGATCGGTCTTTTCAAGAACTTCCTTGATCATCGGGACCGCGTATTCGCCTGTCGCGGCCGGATCACCTGGACCATTCGACAAAAATAGGCCGTCCGGGTCATGCGCCAGCACTTCTTCGGCCGTAGCGGTGGCAGGTAAAACTGTCACGTCACAGCCGGCAGAGGCGAGGCATCGTAGGATGTTCCGTTTGGCTCCAAAGTCCAAAGCGACAACTTTATGTATAGGATCTTCCTGACGCGAATAGCCGTCAGGCCATGCCCAACGCATCTCGTCCCAGCGATAGCTTTGGGCGCATGTGACATCCTTGGCCAAGTCCATGCCTTCCAAGCCGACGAAATTTCGTGCAGCTCTTATAAGTGCTTCGATATCGAAATTGCCATTGGGGTCGTGGGCCAATGCTACATGCGGCGCACCTTGTTGGCGTATGGCGCGGGTCAGGCGGCGTGTGTCTACGCCACCGATTGCAATTCGGCCTCGCCGTTCAAGCCATGATTTGAGTTCTTCGGTCGCACGCCAGTTTGATGGTTCGGTGGGGTCCCATTTGACAACCATTCCTGCCGCGACTGGATCTCCTGTTTCATCATCGTCCGGATTCACGCCCACGTTGCCGATGTGGGGAAATGTAAATGTAACTATCTGCCCGGCATAAGAGGGATCGGTCATGATCTCCTGATAGCCTGTCATCGCTGTGTTAAAGCATAACTCTGCTTCAGTCTGTCCTGTCGCGCCAAAGCCTGCGCCATAAAACAATGTTCCGTCGGCCAAAGCCAGGCATGCAGTGGGCTTGGACTGGGCGTTTTGTGCCATGGCGCGAGTCTCCTGCAGGGTAAATCGGCGCATAACTAAGGGGGTTGAGCCGCTAGGTCAAGCCTGTTCAAAAATTGTGCAGTTGTTGAAAATCAATGAGTTAGACATATATACTCACTGTTGAATCACGCTTTTTGTTTCGATATGGTCAGGGTTCCTTTGCCATGGGGATGGACAGAAGAAATGGATATGCGATCAAGGGTGAACTCCGCCCTGAAGCAAGCGATGAAAGAAAAGCAGGCCGAGCGTCTATCGACGTTGCGCCTTATAAATGCTGCGATCAAGGATCGAGACATCGCTACCCGGGGTATCGACAACGAAGAGGCCAAGGGATGCGGCGACGCCGAGGTCCTTGAAATACTTGGGAAAATGACCAAACAGCGCAAAGAAAGCGCGCGTGCCTACGAAGAAGGCGGACGGCTTGATTTGGCTGAGCGGGAAATGCGCGAAGTCGACGTCATCGAAGAATTTTTGCCGAAACAATTGGACGCAGATGAGGTCGCGAATGCTATTCATACTGCGATTACAGCGACAGGTGCCGGGTCAATCCGTGACATGGGCAAAGTTATGGGTGAACTGAAAACGCGCTACACGGGTCAAATGGACTTTGGAAAGGTGGGGCCGATGGTTAAGGACCATCTTTGTGCTGCATCGAACGGTGCCGACGGCTGTTAGGCCGCCGGCGCACGTAATTTTTGTACCAAATCTTCGTATAAGGCCACACGCTCTTCCTCCGATAGAAAAGAGCCAATTTCGACTTGTCTGCCTTCGCCCGTCAGAGTGATATAGTTTGGAACAGGCCCGCCATGCGCGTGCATTTCAGGCCGTGTCCAGTAACGGTTGCACGACCATTCCAGATCACCCTTTCGCGGACTGTGATGCACTAAGTGCGCCTGAGTGTCGCTCAGAGTGAGTATTTCGGTTACGTCGCGTGATTTGTAGTTCATTTCAAACGCTAACCAGAGACCCAGCACAGTTACTAACATAAAAGGCAATAGACCCCACAGCAGTACTGATCCAAGTACTGCAAACAATGGGATCAAGCCAAATACAAACACGGCCAAAACAACGCCCATCGCCCCGCGTGGGGGCAACGAGTTGTGCGCCCAAAGACGCAGTTCCTGTGCTCCATCAGTGTTATCTTTCCATTGGTAAGGCATATTCGAAAACTAGAGTAGGCCGCTAAAAAGTCGAAGCGGGAAATTCAAGTTACGTGACCCACCCGAACCCAGGAAAGAGCATCATCCAGTCGATCATCGCCCCAGAAAACTTCCCCACGTACCACAAAGCTAGGCGCGCCAAACACGCCAAGGCTAATCGCATTTTCGGTTTCTGCTTCCAACGCTTGAATGGCGTCTTCACTACGGGCTCGGGCAAGAATGACACGAGGTTCCTGCTGACAGCGTTGCAAGGCTTCGGATAGAGCAGATTCACTACCGGCCTCGATACCCTCGTCAAACCAAATGCGATAAAGTGATTGAACAAAATTTTTGCCCCAACCTTCACCCATGCCCAACAGAGCAACCTGATTAGCGAGTGCCAGATCGGATATAGGGTAGGGTGCCGGCAACTTCGCGTGAATATGGTACTTGGCTGCTC
Source organism: Ruegeria sp. BHSA163 (assembly GCF_059613365.1). Lineage (NCBI taxonomy): Bacteria > Pseudomonadati > Pseudomonadota > Alphaproteobacteria > Rhodobacterales > Roseobacteraceae > Ruegeria > Ruegeria sp. BHSA163. The sequence goes on along the minus strand of NZ_JBXWSJ010000015.1, from coordinate 37,522 downwards.
GCCGTTCAATGTCGCGCCACATATATGCGGATTTCACAGGTTTTCCTGCAAATGGGATGTTCTGCTGCGCTGACATCACGGTTCTGACATTGAATGGGCGCCAACGTACTGTTGCGTCATGTTGATCGCACCAATCATCCAATCGCATGACAGTCAGGAAGCTGTACGTGCTGCCGATTGAGAACCAAAAGTCAATTTCTGGCATCTGGAACCTCCGGTTTGCCGGAAAAGTTTCAAATTCCAGAATATACTATTTTTGCTCATCTGGCGACGTGCAGCTAAACTGGACCACAAAACGAAAAAACCCCGCCAATTGTGACGGGGTTAATTTTCGCGTGTTAAGTTGGGTTAGTGCGCGTGGCCCTTGTCCCAGTCCTCCTGCTTTGGAAGCTGCTCGAACGTGTGTTCGGGCGGCGGTGAGGGCAAGGTCCATTCCAGCGTATCCGCATACTCGTTCCAATAGTTGTTTTGGGTGATACGAGCACCGCGGAACAACGCATAGAAAACGATACCAAAGAACAACAGGAATGAAGCGAAGGAGATGAACGCGCCAATCGATGACACATAGTTCCACTGAGCGAAGGCTTCGGGATAGTCGATGTAGCGTCTTGGCATACCCTGACGGCCCAGGAAGTGTTGTGGGAAGAACGTCAAATTAGCGCCTATGAAGAACATCCAAAAGTGAACCTTGCCCCAAAACTCAGAGTATTGGCGGCCGGTCATCTTGCCAAAGTAGAAGTAAACTCCGGCAAAGATTGCAAACACAGCGCCCAATGACATCACGTAATGGAAGTGCGCAACCACATAGTAGGTATCGTGGTACGCGCGATCCACGCCGGCTTGCGAAAGAACAACTCCGGTAACGCCACCAACGGTGAACAAAAACAGAAAGCCGAATGCGAAAAGCATTGGTGTCTTGAATTCAATAGAACCGCCCCACATGGTCGCGATCCACGAGAACACTTTGACACCCGTCGGCACCGCTATGACCATTGTTGCCAACATGAAGTAAGCCTGCTGACGCAGTGACATGCCTACGGTGTACATGTGGTGTGCCCAAACAACAAAGCCCAGAGCTCCAATTGCTATGATGGCCCACACCATGGGCAGATAACCGAATATAGGCTTGCGAGAGAACGTGGCGATCACGTGGCTGATTATTCCGAACCCGGGCAGGACTACGATGTAAACTTCCGGGTGTCCAAAGAACCACAAGATGTGTTGATAAAGGATAGGGTCGCCGCCTCCCGCAGGGTCGAAGAAGGTGAACCCAAAGTTTCGGTCCATCAGCAACATGGTGATCGCACCTGCCAAGACTGGCAGCGACAGAAGAATCAGCCAAGAAGTAACGAAGATCGACCAACTGAACAGCGGGACTTTGAACAGGGTCATACCCGGAGCACGCATGTTCAGGAAAGTTGTGATCATATTGATTGCACCAAGGATCGAGGAGGCGCCCGACACGTGCACAGCAAAGATCGCAAGGTCCATGGACATGCCGCCTTCGGTTGTCGAAAGCGGCGGATACAGGACCCAGCCAACTCCCGAACCAGCCTGATCGTTACCACCCGGAGCCAGCAGGGACACGACGCCCAGTGAGGTGCCAGCAACATATAGCCACAAAGACAAGTTGTTCATCCGGGGGAACGCCATATCTGGCGCGCCAATTTGCAGCGGCATGAAATAGTTGCCGAATCCGCCGAACAGAGCAGGGATTACCACGAAGAACATCATCAGGACGCCGTGATATGTGATCATCACATTCCAAAGATGCCCGTTAGGGGTACATGGGTCGGCCATAAAACCTTCAAGGCACATGTACTGAACACCAGGGTGCATCAGTTCAAGCCGCATGTAGATGGTCATCGCGACCGAGATAAACCCGGCGATCGCCGAGAAGATCAGGTAAAGTATACCGATGTCCTTATGGTTGGTCGACATGAACCAGCGCTGGAAAAAGCTGCGCTGGTCTTCATGGTCGTGACCATGAATGGCTGCGTCTGCCATTATAGGTGCCTCCTGTTGCAACTACACCGCGCAGTCGGACCTCTCCAACGCGCGGGATTCGTGCTGGTTTTAGATTGCGAGGGGGCGACCTTCAATGGTCGAGTTTGATATGAATCAAGAATAATTGTCGCGGGGCAGTCCCCGCCACGCGCATTAATTGGCTGCGGCGTTACCGATTTGGGCGTCATTTTCGAAACTTCAAGGGATATTTGAAACGTTCAAAATGAACCTTGACCGGCGGCGAACAGAACCGCAGAAGTTTGGAACAGCTCATGACCGGAGACAGACTATGACTACATACGACCCCGAGAATATCTTTGCCAAGATTTTGCGAGACGAAATCCCATCAACTCGGGTGTATGAAGATGCCGATACGCTTGCTTTCATGGATATTATGCCCAGAACGGACGGACATCTGCTGGTGATCCCCAAATCCCCATGCCGCAACATACTGGACGCGTCGCCGGAACAGTTGGCGGCGGTGATTTCGACGGTACAGAAACTGGCGCAGGCCACTAAGTCCGCTTTTGACGCTGACGGCGTCACCATTCAACAATTTAACGAAGCGGCTGGTGGGCAGGAGGTCTTTCACCTGCATTTTCATGTGCTGCCACGTCATGACGGCGTACCGGTTCGGCCACCTGGCAACATGGGCGATGCTGACGCAATTGCAGGACACGCGGAAAAAATCAGGGCGGCTTTGGATTAGAATTCGTCCTTTGATGGTTAAACCGTCACCCGCGTCATTTGTTCTGGGGTTCAGTTTTATATCGATGCGCTTCGTCTAATCGCATGCCTTAAATAGAGAATTGCCGTTCCGACATGGGGTCGGAACGGCAGACTCATAAACAAAAAATATGTCAATTTTCACGGGCTTACCCGAGATCACTTATTAAGACACCACTCACTCGTTAACAGTCATTACATACTACGTGGTTCAATTTACTTTGTACTTGGGGAAATAATGAAACCCTCGAATTTCGATAGAATTTAGCAAAACTGGGCGAAATTCGACTAGAATTTGGAAACAGAACGACGCGAGGTATCGGATTGTCGGCGAAATGCTCACTACTTCGCGATTCGTTAGTCAGTTTCAGGTGGTGTTGAGTGACATGTCGGATCGCCGAAAACTTCTTCAAAGGTCTTCTTCAAGGCGACATCCAAATCAGCCATTGTAACAGGCAATCCCAGATCAACCAGTGACGTCACCCCGTGATCCTGTATCCCACATGGTACGATTCCCGAAAAATGGCTCAAATCCGGTTCCACGTTGATCGAGATTCCGTGGAAGCTCACCCACTTTCGAAGACGGATGCCAATTGCCGCAACCTTGTCTTCGGCCTGATGACCAGATGGTGACAAAGGCTTGTCGTTGCGCTGTACCCAGACGCCCACACGCCCATCGCGGATCTCGCCTTTGACATTAAATTCTGCCAGAGCGGCAATCACCCAATTCTCAAGCTGCTTCACGAATTGACGAACGTCATGCCCACGCTTGGATACGTCCAGCATTACGTACACCACACGTTGCCCCGGACCGTGGTAAGTGTATTGTCCGCCGCGCTTGGTGGAATGGACAGGAAAACGGTCAGGATCTGTCAGGTCTTCTATCCGCGCCGAAGTGCCAGCAGTGTACAATGCTGGGTGTTCCAGCAACCAAATACACTCGTCGGCTTTACCTGAGGCGATCGCGGCAACACGCGCCTCCATAAAAGAGACCGCCGCTTCGTAATCAGTCAAACCATCTGATGTCTTCCATTCCATGTCACGTCCTTAGACCGTCTTTGACGAAGGGGGAAGCTGTCAGGCCTCCTCGTTCAGACATCTTTGCAAAACCTGTCCATAAGTTTCGGTGCCTTGTGCTCCGCTCAAAATGAACTTTCCATCAAAAACCATAGTGGGCACGCCTGAAATCCCCCGACTTGTCCAAAACTGTTGCTTTTCCCGCACCCGACTTGCGAGACCGCCGGAAGCAAGAGCAGAACGTGCTGCCTCGGGATCCAGCCCGGCGATCTGGACAGCACCCAATAGAACCTCGGCCGCCGACACATCTAACTGCCGCGTAAAGTAGGCTTCGAACAACGCTAATTTAAGTGGATGCTGCCTACCTTGCGTTTCCGCCCAATCCAGCAACTGATGCGCGGCAAACGTATTGTAAATCCGGCTGTCGGCAGTGAAGTTAAATTCAAACCCCAGTTCTGCCCCCAATGCAGTAAGTCGGTCGCGCGCTTGCTGGCTCTGCTCAGGTGTAGAACCGTACTTTTCAGCGATATGGTCACGCAAATTCTGTCCTTCGGCACCCAAGGCGGGATTCAGTTCGAACGGATGCCATCTAATGCGTGCAACGGCGTTCTCATTTTTCAAAGCCTGCTTCAGCTGAAGAAACCCCACAATACACCAAGGGCAAACTACATCTGAAACAATGTCAACTTGCACGATTGAAGTGGGTTCTGACGACGACATTCCATGCCCCGAATTTGATGCAAAACATATCCAACGCGATAGATATGACTGATGCGTATCAATTCAAACCGTTATGATTTTTGCCTCTTCACATCCCGAGCCTCTGGGTCTATACGCGCCTCTACCAAGTCATTGGCAGTGCGGTCGTGGCGGAATTGGTAGACGCGCAGCGTTGAGGTCGCTGTGGGGTAACACCCGTGGAAGTTCGAGTCTTCTCGACCGCACCAGGACCAGCTTGGTCAGTTGGTTTAGGTCCATAAAAACAAGGGCAATATTCGTTTTTCGAGTGTGTGAGCTAACACAAACAACACACACGGACAGCACACAATGGCCTTTAGAATGACGATCAAATACGTAGACCAAATCAGCAATACTCAATGGCGATTTCGGAGGAGGTGGCCCAAGCGAGTGCGAGAAATCCGTGGTGAGGAGGCCTACCAGAAACACATAAAGGCCCGCGATGGTCTATCTTTCCAGCGTGAATATCAATCTCACCTGAGAAACTTCGACACTATTGTCGCGGACACCTTAAGGCGCCACCCCGAGGTTGACACTAGGTCTGCCACTACAAAGTTCTTAGATGCCCAGCGCCTTGCAGAGCACTACATGGCGGGTGTCGTAGGTCTGGACCCCGAAGACAGTTGGACACGTGGGGTAGTGGGGGAAAGTCTAGCTGCTCGTGGAGAAGCCCCTGAAGTTGTTGCCGCTGTTCTGAACCCCAACATGGAACCGCCGAAGCCAACGCTGATCGAGATGCGTGAGATCTACGCAAAGGACAACCGTCTCATTGATGATCATAAGCAGATGGTAAGGATTAACCGCACTTTTGGCCGACTGAGTGATGCCCTAGCGAAACCACTGGAAGAAGTGACTATTGAGAGTATCGACCGTCAGGCAGTACGTAAGTTCAGGGACTACCTCCTTGGTCTTAAGAAAGCCAACGGCAAACTTCTGGCGCTTAAGTCCTGCCAACGTGAGATGATTATTGCGGCTGCTGCTTATCGCCACGCCGTTAGGGAGTTAGAGATACCAACGGCGCGAGACCCATTCGAACGTATTTCATGGCCCAAGGAGCAAATTAGCTCGCTGGACAAGAACTTCCCTCTACCCGACAGCGTCGTGGATGCCGTTCAGGAAAGCCTGAAAGGTGTTCGCAAAAAAGAGCTACCCGACCTTTGGCGGGTGCTTGAGGGCACTGGGATGCGGCTGGGTGAGGCGTGTGGTCTACGCGTCAGCGACGTCGATCTGAAAGGGGAGACGCCTTCGATCTTCTTCACCCCTAACGAGGTTAACGGCATCAAGAATAGCAACAGCGATAGATATGTGCCGATAGTTTCAGCCAACCTCATGAATACCCTCAGGAAGCTCGTTGAGGGGCGCGCAGGTGGTGAGCCTTTGTTCCCATCTTACGGTCGTGTGGGCGGACCCGACGCTGCCTCCGGCGCGTTGATGAGGTGGGTTAGAAAGCACACTGACGACGAACGTATGGTGGTCAATGGGCTGCGGCATAGAGCAAGCGACAAGCTGAGGGATGCAGGGGCACCTGTAGAGGTTCGTCACGGGTATCTCGGGCACTCCGCTCAGTCTGTCGCTGAGAATACCTATGGTGGGCGGGAGGCGCGGCTTAGAGAGTTCGCTAGGTGGGGCGAGATAGCTGGTCTGTAAGCTGGTTGTTAAGTCGATGTATTGCCAAAATGGCTGTTCCACCGATTGGTGACCTCGGCATGAGGGGTAGCGTTCAATCACAAGGTTCGGGCAATGATCAGAATTTATTGTATTTTCTGGTTCTGCGGTGGTGTTCTTGGCGGGTAGCGAACTTTACACCACCACGTTTTCTGTTTGTGCCACCGACTTAGCCACAAATCCGACTACGCTGCGAACGGTCCGAACGGCTTGAACTAAATGTGGTCACTGATGGCATATTTTCCAATCTAAATGGCTGGAATTCAAAAGAGTTTTTCCAGCCTCGATCATACGTGGTAGATGACGGAATTGTCGTCGCCTCAAAATTTTCACTCATGTGTTTTTGCAACTTACAGACACTCAATAAAGGGCTTGTGCCAACACTTGACGTTGCCTCTGGTCAGCTTGGTATTGATGCGGGGAACTGGACCTTGATCAATCTCGGTCTCAGCAACCTCAATCACCCCAACCTCACCAGCACGAATGACCTCACGCACATATGCTTGAATAGGGAGACCAAAGAACTTCTTGGTGTATCTGTTGGCAGCTTGGGGGAATGTGTAGTCACCACGCACATAGAATAGTTCAGGGTCCCTGCTGGGATGTGCTCGCAGCAACTTTGGGTCTGACAGAACACGCCTACCTTCTGTCTAATCCTGCTTATCGAACCAGTACTCAGCTTTTCCGAAAGAATGGAGCGCAATAAATCGTCGCGTGTCCAGTGACCTTAAGCATCAGTTTCACAAGTTAGTAGTCAAAAAAAGAAATGTCCGAGCAATTTGAAGGCTTTGCCTGCATAAATATAAACAATCCAATGGCCGCATGGAATGCGGTTCGTTCTAATTATTATTCACCTTCATGCCTTCCCCAATCAGAACGCCTTGGAGCAATGAGTTTCTGGATGACTGATCTTTTGCGGGACGGAAACGCAGCGAGAGCTACAGCCGAATTCCGTCTGGAGGATTACAGGCGGAAGTACTTTCCCTCTGCTGTTTCAAGGGTAACGGGAATATTCTTATTCGACGATATTGATAGCGCTGCTCAAGCCTGGGACAGCGAGGAATGGTCTGGTCACTTCAATTCAGATTACCTTACAGATGTTGGGGTTTCAGCTGACCAGTCTTCTCGCCACGATTCAACGTGGATTACAATGATGCGTGATGACGAGAACATCCTTGTAGATGGGTGGAAGGAGATGGCGGTAGGATACTGGTCTGGGAAGGCGGCGTCTGATCAACCCATTTGGGAGCGGATTATCGAAGGCTGGGTCACCATTTGGGGGGTCGATCTCAAAGCCCGAGCACTCAAAGAAGTTCAACAGTATTGGCCGCAATCGTTACCTCTTTTGGCGGTAGCCGCGAATTCGTCGTTAGTAGGAAGCTGCGATGGGGCCATTATGCCGCACGCAATACGGAAAGGTATACATCATTGATCGGACCCTCGACACTCACCGGTAACGTATGAGCAAAGCTGGTTGCTAAACTTTGCGACCGCTTACAACGAAATGCGTTACCGAAAAGAAAAATTTTCCTTGCTTTGCCAGAGACCTCTGCTCTTCAGCCCATTCCTTCGCCTCTAGTTCCGGGACAAGTCCATTGGCTTCAGCGAACCTTTTCATCAGGATTATCATCATATTGGCCAATCCGTCTGGCCGGAGTTGGGTGTCGCAAATTGTGACAGGAGTTACGCTTTCTAATATTAAGCCAGCATCGCGAAAAATTGCGGGCAAATGAGCAGGAACCTCTCTATCCACAAAGTGCTGGTCCCAAGCCTTGACCATCCGGGCCATCCTCTCGGGATATTGGCTGAACCAGACTAAGCTGCCAAAATGGATGTCGCCCACGACAAGACGACCGCCCTGCTTGAGGCTGCGATAGGCCTCAGCAACCGCTGCGGGGATATCGTCCAAATATTCAAAAACCTGAACCGAAACAGCTTTGTCAAGCGAAGCGTCTTCAACGGGGAGTTGTCCGGCCCAGCCATCGGTTATCTCAACCCAGTCATACTCACGACATCTGTTCTCGGCCGATTGCCGCATTGCGTCACTGGGATCAATGCCCAGGATCCGGCCCATTGGACCAACTGCTCGGGCAAGCTCGGCTGTCAATAGGCCGTTACCACATCCGATGTCCGCAATGATCTCTCCAGGGGCAGGGCTTAGTGCGTCGAAAGACCCTCGACGCCGACGCGTGACATCTGCACCTTCATAAACGCTATCCAAAAGCCGAGTTGTTTCCGCATCAAATTCGAGCATGCCACCAACAAAATATAAATTGTTCAAACCATTAGACTAACGCTTATCATTTATCGGCATGGGTGTCTGCCTTGGGCTGAAAATTAACTTTTACAGATTTAATCAGATGCCCACCTAACACCCAAAGCAATCTTTACTCTTAGTCGCATCAAAACGATCAATGGCTCTCGTTAGCCTCAAAATTGAGAACCAAGCAAATCGCCTTAGTTCCTACTTCGATATGTACCAAATTTGAGGTCACATTTTGCAAGTCGTCTGGTTCAAGCGCGATCTAAGAGTTCATGACAATCGGGTTCTCTCCAAAGCTGCGGCTCGAGGGGATGTTTTGCCGTTATTCGTGGCGGAACCCGAGCTTTGGCAAGCGCCTGATATGTCAAGTCGGCAATGGGCCTTTGTTGAGGAAACACTTCAACAGTTGCGCGTTGACTTGGGCAATTTAGGTCAGCCGTTGGTGGTTAGAACTGGTGAGGTGACCGCTGTTCTTTATGACCTTCTTAAGAGGCGCGGAATAACCGCGTTGTGGTCGCATGAAGAAACTGGGAACGATTGGACCTTTCAACGCGATCTGCGCGTGGCTGCTTGGTGCCGAATCTTCGGCGTTCCTTGGTACGAAGTCCAAAACCATGGTGTTTTTCGACGCTTAAAGTCTCGCGTCGGCTGGTCACAACGTTGGGACAGTCTGATGTTGGAACCGGTCCGACTGCCGCCGCGTCTCAAACCTGTGGAAGTCGACCCCGGCAACATTCCGACTGCGAAAGACTTGGGCATTTTGGTTGACTTTTGCCCACTACGCCAGACGGGGGGGCGGCGAGCTGGTTTGAGTTTGCTCGACAGCTTCCTCGCGCGCCGCGCTAAGACTTATCGCACCGCGATGTCATCGCCAGTTGAAGGAGAAAGCGCCTGTTCCAGGCTTTCGCCTCATTTGTCGTGGGGAACATTGTCGATGCGCGAAGTCACCCAGGCAAACTGGGCGCGACAACGCGAACTCCGGACCACTCAGTCAAAAAATAATACTGAGTGGCAAGGGTCGTTGAAGTCATTCAATGGGCGCCTCCATTGGCATTGTCACTTCATTCAAAAGCTCGAAGCCGAACCAAGTATTGAATATGCAAACCTTCATCGCGGCTATGATGCTATTCGACCGTCAGAGCCGGATCAAACCAGGCTGGAGGCATGGACCAATGGTGAAACCGGGTTACCGTTTTTAGATGCATGTATGAGATATCTCAGGGCATCGGGTTGGCTGAATTTTCGGATGCGCTCCATGGTTATGGCGACTGCCAGCTATCATCTGTGGTTAGATTGGCGCGCACCAGGATTGCAGCTCGCTCGGTACTTTACGGACTATGAACCGGGCATTCACTGGAGCCAGGTGCAAATGCAATCGGGTACGACTGGTATAAATACGGTTCGAATCTACAACCCGGTCAAGCAAGGTTACGATCAGGACCCCAGCGGCACTTTCACGCGAAAATGGGTGCCTGAACTGGCCAAGATACCAGACAGGTTTTTGCACGAGCCTTGGAAGGCCGAAAACGCGGTCGATTTGTTGGGCAAATCCTATCCTTACCCAATCGTGGACCATTTATCTGCCGCGAAAGAAGCGCGACAACGGATATGGGCGGTCAGGCGCGGTCAGGCATTTCGAGCCGAAGCCTTGGCTATTGCCGCAAAACACGCCAGTCGAAAAACAAGACCAGCAAACCGAAAACGTAGCGAAGGTAATGTTCTGCCTGCTCAGATGACCCTGCCATTCGAGGAGTAACGTTGCCATGATGAAAAAATCTGATCTGCCCTTCAAGAACTGCGTGATCTGTGGGCGCCCGTTCTCGTGGCGCAAGAAGTGGGCCAAGGTATGGAATGACGTCCGCTATTGCTCGGAACGATGCAGGCGCTCAAGATGATCACCAAAATGTTGTCAGAAGAAGAAAGCGGTCACTTTGGTTTTTTGCAGTTCACGCCGTCTCGAAAGGCTGGGTTGGCACGTCTGAGAAGCTTTGCGCCGTTGGCGGGCAGTAAATACGCCGCCCGTCGAAACTATGATTTTGGGCCGGAATTTCGTGGCTATGTCTCAGCTCTTTCGCCGTGGATCCGGCACCGCTTGATAACCGAACAAGACGTGCTTAACGCAGTGCAAAAACACCATTCTTTTTCCCAAGCGGAAAAATTTGTCCAAGAAGTCTTCTGGCGCACCTATTTCAAAGGATGGCTTGAACAACACCCTAGCGTTTGGACTGCTTATTTGAGCAACTTAAATCGTGCCCTTGAGAGCGTAATTCAAAACCAAGAATACCGGGATGCGACTCAGGGGCGAACTGGCATTGATTGTTTCGATCATTGGGTGCGGGAATTAGTTGAAACCGGATATTTGCATAACCACTCACGTATGTGGTTCGCCTCGATTTGGATTTTTACTTTGCGCTTGCCGTGGGAACTGGGCGCAGATTTCTTTTTGCGTCACTTGATGGACGGCGACCCGGCATCAAACACGCTTAGCTGGCGTTGGGTCGCTGGTCTGCACACTAAGGGCAAAACATATCTCGCTGGGGCCAACAACATCGCAAAGTTTACGGAGGGGAAGTTTAACCCTGTCGGACAGTTGGCGGAAAATGCGGAACCACTAACAGAAAAAGCAGAACATCCTAGCGTCGCGCTTTCTATTTCCGACCCAATGCCAAAAGGAGATTTTTTGCTTCTTGTGACTGAAGAGGATTGTCAAATTGCAGAATTGTTGCCGCATGAACCTGCCGCTGATATCGGGCTTGTTGCTTCCTGCGAGCGTTCACCGCTTTCGCTAGGAAAGACTGCCCAGAACTTTGCGGCGGGCGCAATCTGGAATTCCTGTGACTGTCCGAGTCTTGAAGCAACAAACTGGCAAGACCGGATCGTCGCAGCGGCGGAAGCGGCCGGTGTGAAAACCGTTGTCACCGGATTTGCTCCGGTTGGGCCAGTCGCGGCGAAACTGTACAAGTCAAAGCTTGCGGAGGCCGGACTGCAATTGCACCAAATCCGCCGAAACTATGACAGCTTAGCTTGGCCACACGCGACAAAGGGATTTTTTGGTTTGAAGCGGAAAATCCCAACAATTCTGGGCGGTCTTGGGTACCCACTCCGATGACGTTGGAACCAATTCGTTCAACGCGCGTGAAGCATCCGGTTTTTGGTCTTCCGGAAATTTACAATATTGCACTGTAGGGTCGCCATCATCCCATCACGAATGTGGAATCTGACATTTGCGTTTGGTAAATTCAGGTATGTGCGAAGAAGTAATCGATCTGTATCCTGACGGACTTAACTCAAGCAGCCTTGATCGACTGGTGCGTCATCAACCGGCAAAGCTCCATGTCTGCAAAACGTCTCGCGTTTTTGCCTGGTTCAAGGCGTTTGCGACGTCCTTTTGCATCCCCTCAAGTGTCTGATCGTCAAGAACAAGTTGTTCACCAAAGCCACACGCACAGCATGTGATCTCTTCTTTCGTAAACGCGGTATCGTAAGAATCGCATCGGGGGCATTTTGCAAGAACATCGTCGTTGAACATATCGCAACCTCTGACCTGACACAGTGAAGTTAGGGCAGACGAATAAGGTTTCACGTTTTCTATGAATGATTTACCACCAGCGGGGTTGAGATATTTTAGATGGCTTTGTCGGCAATGCGATCGCTCACAGTGATTAGGTGAATGGCAATATCGGTGTCGCGGCGTTGGTTCGGACGATCGTCGCCTGAATGATAAAGGACAGAAATTACGCGTGAAATGCCGGAAACTGCAGTATTATTCTATAAAGAAACCTAGCTATATCGATCTCTGTGTGGCTGAGATGACAAGCCAAATCACCACTCCGACAACCAAAATAATAAAACCTTGTTCTATAACGTCACCAGATGTCAATTTCGCGATAAACTGTTGTGAGGCATAGTACACTCGATCGGCACCAGAAAAATACGTGACACGAAACATGCTCATACCAACGACGGCGCAACCAATAATCACGACGCCCCAAATAAGTATCGAAACAAACTTAGCCATTCAAATATCCCCCAAAGAAACAGCGCTTAGAGTAGCACAAAAACGAGATTTAACCTTGATTTTGGCGGCTAAGCTGCGTTGAGTTGTCGTTTGCAGATTAAACAAATGGCTGCGCCGATCGAGCGACTTGTCAGGGGATTTTCTATGTTTTGGTGCGATCAGAGTTCCTAAGTCATTTATTTGAAAGAAAGATTGCGCGAACTTGTTCACTGCTTAAAACTCATAAGCGAAATTTTTATGGGCTTTTGAATTTCAGAAGCAGGAGATGTCCCGAACTAGTATTGTTTCCAGTTTTCAGTCAATGGCGGGAAATTTGATCTAACGTTCGGATCAGCGGGCGTTGGGCGTTCGGCGTGGGAATACGTTTTGTGCTTCCTGACTCTCGACGATGGCGCAAGTTATCCGTGTGGGAGTGAACGAAACTATGGTTGGGACACCGTTTTCAAAAAGCAAATCATCTGTACTAAATGGAGCACATCAGGATACTTTTCGGCTTAGCCAAACAGTCACTCGAATTAACAAAACGGTTTTCAATTGTTTGCTGGAAAGCATAGATGCCCGAATACTCTTTTCCACCTCACCCTCAAGTTTCCCTTCCTGTATTGGGATCGACGGCTGTTTTTCCAGTGCGTCGAGTATACTGCGTCGGCAGAAATTACGCAGCCCACGCTGTCGAAATGGGTCACGACGCCGATCGTGAACCACCATTCTTTTTTCAAAAAAATCCGGACAATTTGGACCCTTCGGGTGAGTTTCCGTACCCGTCTATGTCAGACGACGTGCACTACGAAGTCGAACTTGCAGTCATGCTGAAGTCCGGCGGCGTCAACATCGCGGTCGAAGAGGCTGCACGCCATATTTTTGGGTATGCGCTGGCTGTTGATATGACTCGGCGGGACTTGCAAAGACGGCAAAAAGAGCTTGGTCGTCCATGGGAGGTCGGTAAGGCCTTTGAACGATCTGCTCCGGTTGGGCCAATTCATCCGGTATCTAGCGTCGGATTGATCGCTGATGGTGCTATTACCCTGTCGCTGAACGGAAAGCTTCAACAAGTGGGGGATGTCAGTCAAATGATTTGGAAAGTTCCCGAGATTATCTCGTACCTAAGTGAATATTTCGAGTTGGCAGCGGGTGACGTTATCCTCACTGGAACGCCGTCTGGCGTTGGATCGGTTCGAAAGGGAGATGTGATCGAAGTCGCTGCCGCCAATTTGGGAACCTTTGATGTCAAGATTGTATGATCGTGGGTTGGTGACTAAAAGTAAGGCTGCAAGATTGGATTTTGCACAGTTTAGTCGTGAACGAGGCTCGCCAGCGTTACAGTCTCCGAAAGCGGTTGCGCGCGCAAATTGTTTCAATAAAGACAAAGTCCCCAAGGCGGGCAGTCGCCCAGCATTTGGGTTAGTGCGACACAATAACTAGCGTCTGCCGTATGGCAGTTGAGCAGTTTTCCCGTTACTTTTCTGGTTGGCATAAGACATAGTGATCGGCGTCCTCCAATGAAGCTTGAATTTCATCATATCAACTTTGTCTCGAAAGATGTGGACCAAATGCATGACTTTTACACGAGGTTGCTGGGTCTCGAAGATATCCCTCAGGAGAATTTTCCGCGCACTCAAGCGACAGGTGAGACCGGGTATGATGGCAAGATCAAATTTGCCTCAGATGGTGCAGTGCAAATGCACCTTGCAGAACGCCAGCTTGATGTCGCCTTCAAGAATGGGCAGGTGATCAATCCAGTAGACTGTGGACATATTGCGTTCCGTACCGATGATATTTCAGCGGTACTTGAAACCCTCGAACAAGAGGGGATTCCGTATTCTGACTACGGCACAACCTTTGCAAAAGAATGGCACCAAGTTTTCTTTCTAGATCCAGAAGGAAACGTCATCGAGGTTCATCAACAAGTCGGATGATTTTCTCTCTGATGATTACGAAACTTCGTCCCAAATAGTCTGCCATTCGTCGGCCACGGAACCCGGGTGTCTATACTTTCCGGCGCGTCGGTACCAATACTCTGCATTGCCATCGTCACCCTCGATCCGATGAACCAGTGCGTGAATCCAGTCAAATGTCGGCTCACCCTCGTAATCCTGGCAGATCTCATGCGCCTGCTCCATTTGGTAGCCCGCCTTGAAATGACCGTTCTTTAGTAGCTCTAGTGATTTTATCAGCAACTGTTGGTTCATTCGGTTATTCCGTTCAGACAGTTTGATTTATCCACAACATTGCACAACGGTTGCAGGATGCACTAGCCAAGTTCAAAGCGGAAAACATTTTGCACAAAGACATCTCTGACAAGAAAAGAAGAAAAATCACAAACCTGCACCTGTCTTGTGTAATCGGTCTCATGGTAGATTGTTGAGCGGCGCAAAGTAAGTGTTGGCACCAAAGTTATTATGAACATGCGCAGAAAGCACTTCGGAACTGTACTCGACCATATTTTACTGGTCTCATTTACAATTGTTATGTCTGCACCCTTGGGTTTGGTATTCTGGAACGCTGGCAAAACAGGGGGGTTGTCTGCTCGAGGTCAGGATGCTGTCACGTCAATGGATGGATACCTGGAGAACTTGGCATTCTTCCGCGATTTGGCGGCAAACACAAAGGCGGCCGATTTTTCGTGGATGCTTAGCTCAAGCATGTTTTTGGCCTTGGGAATTGCTACGGTAACAACGGTTGTGGCATTTCTTGCAGCCTACGCAATGACCCGTTTCCCTGGTCGTATACCCAAAATTTGCTTTTGGATAACGGTTGCGACCTTGTTGTTCCCGGTAGAGGCAAGAATTCTAAGCACCTTTGATGTCGCCGCTGACTTGGGTTTAATCGACACGTGGCCCGGTGCGATTTTACCAGTGTTGCCGTTGGCTCTTGCAACTCTGGTTTTTCGACAGCACTTAAAACTGATCCCAGAAGAAATTTTTGAAGCCGCTTTGATGGACGGCGCTGGCGCCATACGCATATTGCGGGATTTTCTGGTTCCATTGTCGAAAGCGCCAATCGGCGCGGTTTTTCTAATTTCATTTGTGTTCGGTTGGAATCAGTATCTGTGGCCACTTATCATTTCGGTGGACGATCATATCTATCCCTTGATGCGCGGATTAAACTTGGTTGTAACCGGATCCGGTCCCGGATTAGTTGTTGCATCGGTTTCGATGCTGCCTCCATTGCTACTTGTTCTTGGGTTTCTTCGCCTGATGACCCAATTGACGGCCATACGAAGCTAAAGTGTATTGAGATAGTCAGAAAGTTGTCGAGCTTGGTCAGTCATTATAACGCCAACGCCCGCTTCAATTAATTTTCCCCAGACCTGATCCGGACTGGATTTTGCAAGCGTGTCACTTAATCCGCAGCAGTGAACAGGATCCAGAGTGTAGGTCGAAATCTTCATTTGATCACCGGCAACTCGGCAGGCCTCTGCAAGCTTATCAATGTCGTCGAACCACAACTCAGCGCAGGCTATGCCGGCGTTTCGTAAATCTGCAATATGACAGAGGTCTGCGGTCGATAGATTAACCTTGGCCATGCCCATGAGACCGCTTTTCTCTTCGAGCGCGAGCAGGTTTGAAATTTCGTCTTTGGTCGACGTGTCTATTTTGATCGAGCCGCTAAGGGTGCTCGATTTTTGCTCCAGATACTGTGCGACTGCTGCAGTTTCACTGGGATTTTTTACGTCAACGTCAAAAAAGGCACCTTGGGGCAGATCAGAGAGCAGCTCCGAGAAAAGGGGCACAGTTTCGCTGGTGACCTGTTTCGAGCTTCCTCCGGAACCTTCGCGCAGTCTAATTCGCGAGATGTCTTTTGCAGTGAATTCGGAAACGCGGCCCGTATGATCGGTCATTCTATCAAGGGTATCGTCATGAAAGACGACGGGCTCACCGTCAGATGAAAGCTGAAGATCTATCTCGACGATACCGTATGGCGTCGCCTTGTGGATCGCTGCCAGCGAATTTTCCGGCAAGGGACCCCACAGACCCCGATGGACTGAGATCAAAACATTGTTCTTGCTGTTCCGAAACATTTCTCGGAACCGATTTTTTGCGTTCATGTCAGGATACGTTGACCAGTGGCCTCGTCGAATAGAAGCACGTCATCGGGTTGAAAACCGATTTTTATGTGGCCCGAAGGAGCAGGTAGGTCTGCGTCTTGGGCCAACGTGATTTCCTGACCGCCAATGTGACCGTGAACAAGCCGCGTCGCGCCTAAATCTTCTAAAACTGTGACATCAAAACCAAAGCCAGCCTCGCCATTCACGATCTTGATGCGCTCAGGCCGAAGACCCATCTGCACTCTGCCCGAGTGCTTGACTGAATAGGGTATCGACTGCCCGTCAATTTCCAGTGACTCTCCGGTTGTCGTTGCTTCGAGCATGTTCATGGGCGGAGCCCCGATGAAGCTGGCAACGAAAGTCGTGGCCGGGTTGCTGTATATTTCTGCAGGGGTGCCGATTTGTTCGATTTGCCCGGCATTTAGTACAACAATCCTATCCGCCAAAGTCATCGCTTCGACTTGATCGTGAGTGACATAGATTGCAGCAGTCTTGAGACGGCGTTGAAGCTTTTTTATCTCGAGTCGCATCTGATTTCTCAGCTTGGCATCCAGATTGGACAAAGGCTCGTCAAAAAGAAAGATGGCAGGATGGCGAACGATTGCTCGCCCCATTGCAACGCGTTGTCTCTGTCCACCTGATAGCTGGCTTGGTTTACGATCTAGGAACTCCGCGATCTGCAGCAATTCGGCGGCCTCTGACACTCGGGTGTCAATTTCGGCCTGTGGTGTCTTTCGGTTTTTCAGACCGTAAGCAAGGTTCTTGCGCACCGACATGTGAGGGTAAAGAGCGTAGTTCTGGAAAACCATCGCGATATTTCGGTCTGCGGGTTCGAGTTCGTTGACAATTCGTCCGGCAAGTTCGATTTCACCTTCGGTTACGCTTTCCAATCCGGCAACCATTCGCAGCAGTGTCGACTTCCCACATCCGGACGGCCCGACAAAAACCACAAGTTCTCCGTCCTCAACATCAACAGATACGCCTTTGACCGCATCGGCGCCGTTGGGATAAACTTTTTTGACGTTTTTTATTTTGAGGGTCGTCATTTTTCCTGCTCCACCAGGCCCTTGATGAACATCCTTTGGAATATCAGGATGACCGCAACAGGTGGGATCATCGCTAACATCGCCATAGCAAGGGCTTCGTTGTATTTCGGAATGTCGGCGCCAATCATGTTCTGCATGACTTGTTTGATGCCTCGAACGAGTGTGAAATAAGTTTCATCCGTCGTCATAAGAGTTGGCCAAAGGTACTGGTTCCAGCCAACCACGAACATGATGATGAAGATTGCCGCCATCATTGTCCTGGACAATGGTACGAGGATGTCGATCAGAAAACGCCAGGCATTTGCTCCGTCGATCCGCGCCGCTTCAAGCAATTCATTAGGAACTGATTTGAAAAACTGCCGGAAAAAAAACGTACCGGTCGCAGAGGCAATAAGCGGAAGGATCAACCCTGTATAAGTATTCAACAAACCAAGCTGCTGGACCACTTCGTAGGATGGCAGAATTCTGACTTCCAAAGGGAGTAGAAGCGTTAAGAAAATGATCCAGAAGGCTAGGTTGGCAAATGGGAATCTGAAATAAACGATGGCGTAAGCAGCAAGCATCGAAATGACAATTTTGCCAACGGCGAACCCAATTCCGAGGATGAAACTGTTTTGCGTCATTAGCCATCCGGTAACTTCTCCGGTGAAGCCACCTTGTTGGTTCAGAACAGTTGAGTACGTTTGCGCAAATTGGTCTCCCCAACCGAGCTGCATACCTTGGCGGTGAATCAGCACGTGGTCGAAACTTGACGTGGTGAATGCCACGACCAGTGGCGCCATCATCAAAAACACGCCGAACCACAAAACTACATGGTCGTAGATACGCACTCCACCGAAAGTTTTTCGCGATGGTGCCGGTTTTGCATGCGGAACAGAGGCTGACTGTTCAAGCTCGGTTGTTGTCATGTTTCACCTCAATTGTAATGCACGCGGCGTTCGATCAATCGGAATTGGGCGATCGTCAACGCAAGCACGATGAGCATCAGAATTACGGATTGCGCGGAGGAACCCCCGAGATCATTGCCTCGAAACCCGTCACGATAGACCTTGTACACAAGCGTCACCGGAGAGTTGCCAGGCTGATCCTTTACGATCAAGTCGATGGTGCCGAAGGTCTCAAACATTGCGTAGGTAATATTCAAGATCAGTAAGAAGAAAGTGGTCGGCGCAAGAAGCGGAAAAGTGATGGTCCAGAAACGACGCGTCTCGGACCTGCAATCAACACGGGCGGCCTCTTTTACGGAAGTTGGGATAGACTGGAGCCCCGACAGAAAGAAAATGAAACAGTAAGGTACTTGCTTCCAGGTAGACACAATGATCATCGCGATTCCTGTGTCCCAGTAATTGACTCCTACGCGCATTTCCCAACCAAAGAGGGCTACGAACTCGACGAGCGGGCCAATGTGCTGGTCGAATAGCATGACGCCTATCAACCCAGCAACGGGAGGCGCAATTGCGTATACCCACATCAACAAGGTCTTGTATGTGGATTTTCCTCGCAAGACTCGGTCGGCAGAGACGGCGAGCATTAGTCCAAGTGCAAGGGACATCAGCGATACGATGACTGTAAATACTGCCGTGAACCAGGCCGTGCGCTGGTAGTCAGAACCTGTCAAAGCAACCCGATAGTTGTCGAGACCGACGAATGTCGCGTTACCAAAAAACGGGTCTTCCAAAAAAAAGGATGATCTTATTGCTTCGGCAGCAGGCCAAAGAAAAAAGACCGCAATGATCCCCATTTGCGGCAAGAGCAAAAGATACGGAAACCAAGGGTTTCTAAACTGGGATTTTTCCACGGCGACCCTTCCCCTTGAGCGCGATATGGGGCAGGGGCGAGAACCGCCCCCACCGTTGTAAAATCAGTTCGTCTTCGAGAAGCGTTCGAGCAGCTGGTTGCCTTCTTCTTCGATCACGGCAAATGCCGACTCGACGTCGGTTTCACCTGCAAAGATGCGACCATACTCGCGGTTCATGACGTCACGAATTTGAACGTAGAAACCCATTCGATAACCCTTTGAATTATCACCGCCGGGCAGTGAAAGTTGCAGGATGCCAACTTCAGCCTGTGGCTTCTCCTGGTAATAACCGGATGCCTTTGTCGCTTCGTACGCAGCGGTTGTTATCGGCACATAACCGGTTTCAGTGTGCCAGAACTGCTGAATGTCTGTCGACGACAGGAACTTGAAGAACTCTGCAGAAGCTTTGTTTTCTTCGTCCGAATGACCCGAGAGTGCGAAAAGTGCTGCGCCACCAATGAAGGTCTGTGTCGGATTGGCCGTAACCGACTCCCAATATGGAAGATAGGTTGCCGAGAATTCAAAATCAGCCGAGTTCAGAAGACCGCCAAACGAGCCGGACGAGCCGAGCCACATGGCGACTTCCTGGTTCTCGAACGGAGTTTGGTTATCGCCCCAACCGGCGCCGTAATAGCCATACCAACCGCCATCCAACCACTCTTTAACTTTCGAGAAGTGCATCTTGATGGCGTCGTTGTTCACTAGAATCTTGGTGCCATCGGATCCATCAAAACCATTGTTGTTGGTCGCAAATGGAATGTTGTGACGTGAATGGAAGTTTTCGGTGAAAATCCATGGGCTGTGCGACTGCGCAAGCGGGATGTAACCTGCCTCTACGATTTTTGGCGCGATAGCCTCGAATTCTTCCCAGGTTTTTGGTGGCTCAACACCAGCTTTCTCAAGAGCGGCAACATTATAATATAGAATTGGCGTCGAAGAATTGAACGGCATGCCGACCATCTTACCATCCGAGTCAGCATAGAAATACCGGACGCCGGATATGTAGTCGTTTGCATCAAAGTCTATACCCGCCTGTTGGATTAAGTCTTCGGCTGGTATTACCGCTCCTTCAGCACCGATGATCGTAGCAGCACCTGCGTCAAATACTTGGACGATGTTCGGCTGTTCACCAGCGCGGAATGCCGCAATTGTCGCTGTTAGTGTGTCTTCGTACCCGCCTTTGTACACCGGGGTCAAAACAATCTCGGACTGCGATTCGTTAAATTTGTTTGCGATCGCATTCACAGTTTCGCCCAACTGCCCGCCGTGGGCGTGCCACCATTCAATTTCAGTCTGCGCGAGGGCTGGCACAGTGAAAAAAAGGGCTGCCGCGGAAGCGGCAAAAGTAAGCTTCTTCATCATTGAACTCCCAAATGTGTATTCCTTCCGCGTTCTTATGCGCGATATTTGCAGTTTTTGTGAAACATCGGGCAGAGTCCAGCATTATACCTGCTGCAGTGCAGCGGTTAGAGCTAGCGAGGTTAAGAAAATCATGCGGTTTCTGTTTGTAACGGACCTTCACCTACGGGAAACTGACGTTGATGATTTTTCAACTCATGTAAGGATTGTCGACGCCGGACTAAATTTCGCTGGCGAGAACTGGCCAGACGCCGAGTTTTGCGTGATCGGAGGCGACATAAGTGACGACGGCACCCGGTCGACCTATCGCTGGCTTAAAACCCGCCTGCAGTCATTGCCGTTTCCTTCAATTCTTATACCCGGTAACCACGACAACCGGTCGGTTATGCTGGAAGAGTTTGAAATCGAAAGCCCGTTTATTCATTCAGCCGTGGACTTCGGTCAATATCGATGTTTGTTCCTTGACACACTCGACCCTGGTAATGACAGCGGGTTTATGTGCCCCGAACGCCTGACCTGGCTTGAAGCTGAAGTCAGCAAGGCGGGCGAACGCCCAATAATAATAGTAATGCATCACCCACCATGTGACATCGGCGATCCGATCCTGGATCCGATTAAATTAAGAAATTATAGAGAGTTGGCAGATGTCCTGGAACCTGCCAACATCGCTCAGATTTTCTTCGGGCACATTCACCGCAACCTTGCGACGACATGGAATGGAATTCCAGCGATGTCACTTGCGCAACCAAATAGAGACTTGCCGACATTGTCAGTTGAGCTTGTTGGCGATCGTATTGCGTCCACATACCGAGCATCGCGTTCCAATCTCTCTGGCAGGTGAATACAGTTTTTGACACATCGGTTTTGCATCGGGAAATTACGGAAAATAACCAGTTAAACGTCTGTATAATTCCGGATGCGCTCGCTCGCCCAGAGTTCTATTAATTGCGGCTAAGAATAGAAGAAGTTCAACACGTAACTACTTTCACTGATGAAGAAAATTATGTTTTCGGGGCAGGTAATTTTTGAAACTGGACATTCGGTGCCTGAAATCTCAGTTGATTACCTGGCACAAATCTTCGGGTTTTAACTAATTCACGTTAAGAGAATATATTTCAACCAGCTCCTCTCTCCCGCGAAGTTTGTGCGCGCCGATGCGCTCGAACTCAAGCGGTTTGACCAAAGCGCTTCGGACGGAACTGGAGGTGAGAACATTTACTTCGGATTCCGAGTTTCCCAAACTTCTACCAGCTTCTTCGAGCCTTTGCGCAACATTTACTGCATCTCCGACAACCGTGTAGCTGAGCCTGCCTTCGCTGCCTATATTCCCTACAACGACCCGACCAATGTGAATCCCAATTCGTAACCTGACGGGGTGCAACAACCCTGCCTCTGTTCGTTTGTTAATGTTGAAATCCTTGATCCACCGAGCAATCTCAATCGCCGCTTGGCATGCCAAATCCGCTGCGTCATCCTGATGTTCCAATGCGCCCCAGATTGCCATCACAGAATCTCCGATGAACTTGTCGATGGTACCGCCGTTTCTTTGAATACAATCGGCCAGCCCGGCAAAGTGTTCGTTCAAAAATAGCGCAACCTGAGGCGCCGTGAGATGCTCAGACAGAGTTGTAAATTCAACGATATCCGTGAACATTATTACGACATCGCGATGCGATGAATTTATTTGCTTACCGGTATGATGGCGCATCAATTGGCGCACCAGTCGTTTGGGTACATAAAGTTCAAACCAGCGCAACCCGTCGAGCATAAAGTTGTAGGAACGTGCTGCCTCGTCCAATTCTCGGAAGAATGACCCTTCGATTTCAGCGATGTTGGAAATATCCAGGTCATGAACTCGCTTGGCACTGTCAGACAACCGCCGGACGGGTTGCGCAATCTTTTGACCGATTAGGGCTGCCATTCCAGCCGAAAGCACTGCCATGACGAGGCAAAAGATAATGGCCCACTTCAATCTGGCTGCTTCTGCGATGATATCGTGGGCTTCAAAATATGTGGCTACGGTCAGCGGTTGTGCGCCATAGCTCGACAACTCATCAAAGAAAATGACGTATTCCCACTCTGCGTAGGCAACAAAGCGCGTGTTTGTGCCGGTCAGAAAGTACTTTGCGACGCTAAAGCGATCATTCGGCTGCCACATAGCCGAGACGATAGGATCTGAAAACCGGTCTTGCTGCGGAAGAGGCGCCGAGCGGTTCAAACCAGAATAACCAAACGCCATAAGTGGATGCGCCAGAACGGAATTTCTTCCATACAGCATAAAAACATTTGCGCCGAACTCCACTTCTTGGTCAGCCAAAAATTCGGAAAGCTTCACAATGGAAACCCAAGCTGAAAGGACGCCGACTATTTTTCCTTGCCGAACAACTGGTTTTTGATAATTCAAAAGAGCCTGACCGTATTCTTCTCTCCAGAGTATGTCACCCCAGCGGTATTTTCCTGTCTCGATTGCACTATTTACTAAGTTCAGCAGGTCCACATCATCGCCGAGCTTCAAAAAGATCGGCACAGTCTCGTCCTGTACGCGTTCGACTCCGGTCAAGATTTGATCTCGGTCTATAAACTGAAGACGCAAAATCTGGGGAGTAGCCGAAACAGCACCTAGCAACAGGCTGACGAATTCCTCAGAACCATCAGGTTCGACTTCGTCGGAGGCAATCCGACTTGCAATAAAGTCAACTTGGTCGGAAGCCGCGGTCAGATATCGCTCAACCTGCTGACGTTGAGCACCAATAATCAGTTCCGCCTTTTGTGTTAACAGCTCTGAGGTGTTTCTATAGCCAACGATCAAGCCGACACCTAGAACTCCGGCAACAGAAGTAAGAACAAAGAAGCCCAATCCAAGCGCCAGCGCAACGGACATGGAGGCATGCCACTCGCCACCATTCGATGCATCAGATTTTGTTTTCAAGCCCCCCATGACACGTCCTGTGAACGAGCCTGCATTAAAGCTTTCTTCAATAAACTATATACAATTTGTTGAATTAGTTAAAGTTTCGCATGTCTGCTTGGGAGCCTATCGGAAACCCCGGCACATGCCGTGTACCGATGAACGAAAACACCCGAAAACAATGTAGCCACTCAAGTTCCAGATAGTTTGAGCAAGATCAAAGCCTGCCAGTGCATTTTTCGGCACACTTAGCTGGCAAGCTGATCTCGCAATATTAGGAGGTTTTTGGAATGCTCGAAGAAAAGAAGACCCCGCAACTTACCACTGGAATGCACCCCTTCACTGATCATTTCCGCCGCGAAATGGAGACGATGATGTCACGGTTTTTTGGTGGACCTACTACGTTCCAGCCAATGGATACGGCGGCGCAGCGGACGGGCTTCCCGTCACTCGATATGACTGGCGCTATTTCTCCAGCGGTCGACATAAACGAGACGGATGCGGAAATTGTTTTGACGGCCGAACTGCCCGGATTAGGCGAAGACGATGTCGACATAGAAATCAAGGATCGCCGACTTACGCTGTGCGGTCAAAAAAAGATCGAATATGACGACAATAGCAATCTGTATGTAAGCGAACGAAGCTATGGCAGCTTTGTTCGGGCGATGACGTTGCCGGAAACGGTCGATATCGAAAAGATCACCGCGGAATTCGACAAGGGTGTTTTACATATCAAAATGCCAAAAACCGAACCACGGGATCCAAGCCGAAAGATCACGGTTTCCTCTAAGTGATCCGCGTTAGTTCCACAAAATACTCAGTTTTTCTTTCATCGCCCCTTCGGTCTATCGGGTCGAAGGGGGTAAAGCGGGCAGCGCTGTGTAAACTGTTTCAGGTGATGGTTTGGAGGCGTCACGGAAAATCTTGCGGCATTCAAAAATCGCTGTTTTTTGGCAGCGATAGGTTTTTAGATTTCGCGTGCTAAAGTGTTCAGGTCACCTTTGAACGGGGGTCGATAATGCAGGAACCGGGCGCGAGTGATACGACATCACCGTCGGATGCCTTTGAAGGTGACGTACGTGCATTTCTTGAGAGCTTGACTGGTCCTTCGCGCGGCAATGTAATCTGGCTGGTTGATAACGCTCTGACAGTGTCTGTCGATGAGAGCCGTGCCTTGGGTCTTCGGCAGAAGAGTGACGTGCCGCCCCATGATGAAGATTTCGCGACACTTCAATGGTTAAACGGCGTGTATACGCTGACTGCGCTGTCCGGACGCAATTTATGGGTCAATGGGCAAAAAGTCTCGTCGACTGCCCTTGGACATGGCGACATGATCGAGTTTGGCGAACATGGGCCGATTTCTCGGTACAGGGTGTGCAATCATAAGTTTCCCGCGCGCCATACAGTGGAAGACATTCTAAGTGACGCTTATGCCTACGCTCGAACGAGCCGCCGACCTTTCGCAAAAAGGGTGTCTGGCGCATTGCGAGAAAGTGGTCGTCGGCTTGCGTCACAGACTACTGTTTTGTTCCGGATTACTGTCCTCGCCTCACTGCTTCTTATCGCAGGTTTGGTATTTCTGCTTTATCAAAACGACAGAAAACTTGCGGAAAGTATTCAACAGGAATCCCGCAAAATCGAAGCGGTTGCTATTATGCTTGCGCAAACGCGGGAGGACGCGATAACCCCTGAAGATTTGAGCGCTTTGAGGAGTGCGTTTGAAAACCAAGCTATCGCAACCGAGCAACGTCTTGGAACACTTGAACAGAGGGCAGGGGCGCCGACACGGATTATTGACGCCTCGACGCGATCTGTCGCCTTTGTTCAGGGTGCATATGGCCTGCGTCATTTAGAAAGCGGTAAACTTTTGCGGCATGTATTGGGCCCAAACGGAGAAAAGCTGCAAACCCCGTTTGGACAGCCTTGGATAGAACCGGATGCAACTGGTGAGCCTGCGGAATTTCAATTCACAGGTACAGGGTTTTTGATTGAGGGTGTTCCATTACTGGCGACCAACCGCCATGTCGCGTTGCCGTGGACTTCTGGCGATAGGGCGAAGGCTCTCAAAGGCGCTGGTCTGGAAGCAGAAATGTTGAGGCTGGTGGCCTATCTGCCCGGTCAGGCTGAGTCAATCGAGGCTAAATTAAACCAGTTCAGCGAAACGGCCGATCTGGCGCTTTTGTCAGTCGACCCGGACCGGGTTGAAGGGCTAGGTCTGCCACTTGCAAATGACCAGCCCCGAGCTGGCGAAGAAGTTTTCCTGTTGGGATATCCGACCGGCCTCAGGGCGTTGATCGCGCAGGCCGGTCCGGATTTTCTAGAAACGCTTGAGAAGGATGGTTCTGTCGACTTCTGGACGATAGCCGCTCGGCTTTCTGCGCAAAGCCAGATTCAACCTCTCGCCAGTCGGGGAATCGTTGCTCAAACTAACCCGGGCTCTGTCGTATACGATGCAGAAACCACAACCGGTGGAAGTGGTGGGCCTGCGTTAAACAGAAAAGGAGAGGTAGTCGCAATAAACGCTGCGATTTTGCCAGAGTTTGGCGGGTCAAACATTGGTGTTCCAGTTTCACACCTAAAAACACTACTGAGGGATTCTTTAAACCAGTAATTATTCACTGGTTTGAAAGCGTGACTTCTGCACGAGGAAAATAACGGTAAGCGGAACCACAACAGAGATTGTTGCCACCGCGATCAGCAAGTGCCCCAGTTGGCTGTAGTCAGCAGTCGACGTCACGACGCCCGTATCAGGGTTGGTAACCGCGCGTGTGACAATGAAATTTTGATTCAGGTACTTGGTACTGAGGCTGCTCGCAGACAGGGCCATGTTGGTGAAAGATGCCATCACCGCGAAAAAGGTTGCTTTGAGTTGTGGAGGAGCGTTTCGCGCAATCCAAGCCAACATTGGAACCATCGCTATTTGTCCTAACGGTGACTCTACTGCGGTGTCTAGAATGGCGATAAATCTTGCATCGACTATTCCTCCGGTGCGCGCGGCAGTCCATTCGTGCACCCCGTAGTACAAAGCAAGATTTGGCAGAGCGAGGACGCCTGCGGCGATCGTCAACATAAACACAACCTGTGCGATTGAGCGGTTGGCCATATAGGGTCTAAGAATTATCAGTCCGAGTAATGCAAGCAGAGACGTCAACAAAGCGAGTACAGCCAGGAATTGCTCGTCAAAACCAAGCTCATCGATTTCGAACCAGGTCAGACCAGGACCCGGCAAAGGAACCGCCCGGAAAACAAAAATGATAATTGCGGTTCCGATCAAGGCTTGTGCTTGTTTTGGATCCAGCTCCTTAAGTAGGCGAGACATAAGGTAAAGGATAACCGTTAGCGACACTGCAAAAATGGTCTCTTGCGCAAACTCGAAATTCGCGGTTCCCAGCACGATGCTGAGCACAACAAACGCAAGGCCGCCCAGCAAAATCGGCCACTTGACCTCGGTTGCTTCTTCCGGGGCATGCGGCGGGTGCCCCTGACGAACGCGCTTACGCTGGATAAAAGTGTGAAACACAACTCCGCTAACGGACAGCATTGGTATGACCAGCGCAATCAGATAGACTTGACCGTATAAAGCGAGACGTTCGGTCTGTTGCAGATCTTCGGTTCCGGAAAAGATCCATATGTTGACCGCCGCAACTGCTGCAAACCCGGAAATGATTGAAACTCGGCCCAAGGTTTGCATCGTTGTATGCTGCGCGCGTGTTTCTTCAGGCGTAAAGGGGTGGCCGTTGTTGTCCACTTTAGGCACTGCCTCGACCGTCATTGCATCGGCGACGACATCCTGAATGGCATAGCCTGATGGGGCCAAGAGAAGCGCAATCACGTACCAGTCTTCCAGCGGCATAACGTCGGCCATTCGACCGGGTGCCGATACTAGCCCGTACATTGTAAGCAAGGATAGCGTAATCAGAGATGCACCAAACAGGATCAGAAGGGACTTCCAACGCCAAAACAGGTCAACGATGTGCCCCAACGGCATTTTTAGTATCCACGGGAGCCCAGCCCAAAACGCTAACCCTGCCACAAAAGCTGCTGATAAATCGAGGTAATCTTTTAAAAAAAAAGCCCCGACCACCGATGTCAAACCGGAAACTCCGGCTGCAAAATATACCATTAGCGGCGGCAGGTACGACCATTGCAGTTGTTGTGCCAGATCAACAAAAGTTCTGTGCCACCAAGCCGACAACTGTGCGCCTATGGAAGTCTGTTCCCTATTCATATGTCAGCGGTGCACGTCAATTATGGCCCTTTACCTTTTGATATTTATAGAAAACCTGCCGCGAACAGCAGTGCGCTGGTTACTACGCCAAGAATGGGTACGAACAAAGGAACTCGGAAGTGTAACCCAGCGGCATCGGGCCTCGTCTTCAGAAGGATTAGTGAAAGATTTACCAATACGAAGACACCCAGCACGATCTGAGAGGTACGTTCTGCCAGCGTACCAATTGGAAGAGTTTGTGTCAGAAACAAGATCGTTCCGACTACTAACACTGTTGCAACAACTGGTGTCTGAGTGATTTGAGGCACCGTAGCCAGAATTTTCGGCAGATGACCCCGGTCGGCAAGGCCATATATTACTCTCGAAGCCATGATCATTTGGATCAAGACACCGTTGACAGTAGCCACGATTGCAACTGCTGCGAAGCCCTGCCTGATGGCCTCTGGCGCATTCGAAAATACCAATGCAAGAGGGGCGGAAGACGTCGACAGGACTTCTATCGGAACCACAAGCAGGACAGTCACCGATGTTCCCAAATACAGTGCAGTCGCAAGAACGAGCGTCAATAAGATGGCTTTTGGGATCGTACGCTTCGGTTCTTTCACCTCTTCTGCGACGTTGGCAATATCTTCAAACCCGACGAATGCGAAAAACGCCAAAAGCGAAGCCGCAAAGATCCCACGCCAGGTGTCTAGTCCAAGCCCGGGTATCATTTCGGAGATTGCATATCCTTGCGGTTCCTGAATGGACATGCCCCAGCCAATTACAAAAAGGAGGCCCGTAATTTCTACAATCGTTATTACTGCAGCGACGAAAACCGATTCAGTAATGCCCCAAAGAGCTATAAGCCCCATTACCAATACAACCGAAATAGTAAGAAAAGCGGTCCCAAGACCTGTTAATGCGTGAAGGTATGAAGCAGCGCCAATCGCTACGGCAGATGCAGATATGACACCGGATGCAGCGACTGAAAGACCAACGAGTACGGCCATCCAATTTCGTTGGAACCCAGCCTCGACATAGGCCGCTTCACCCGCACTCACGGGATATCGCGTTGCAAGTTCGGCGTAGGATAATGCGGTCAACGAAACAACAAGTGCTGCGATAAGAAAAGAGAAGGCGGCAAATGGGCCGGCGACATCTGCCGTCGCACCCACAAGCACATAAATGCCCGCCCCGACAGTGACACCAAGACCATATAGGGTCAGCAATGGAGTCGTCAGAGACCTTCTTAGCTTCGGTGACGATGAATCAACTGTGCCCATGGAACTTGCTCATAGCGCATTCTTTTTTGTTCATGCAGCCAAAGCATTGCCGATGAGACTGCACAAACGACGCTGATTCAATTGTATCCTGCGTTGATTTTTGCATCGGTTATTTCTCCGACCAGATTTATGTCGAGTGATACCTGTCCTACACGCTACGTCAGATTAGATCTTTTGCCAGCCAAAAAGGGGTTCGCTACCTTTTCGGTCGAACCCCCTATGTGGAACTTCCACGTTTTCAAATATCCGTTCACCGTTTATTTTGCTTGGGGACAGGGTGGTAAACGAAGATCAATTTGAAACACACGCATCTCACAATACGAATGTGAAATGCGCTTTGATCTATGTCAACCAAAGCGCCCCGCCGGTTTTGCGAGGTTTAATCCAAGGCGTCGCAAGCTCTCGTTATCGGACAACAACGAAAGCGAGGTATTTGGCGGCGCCAAACTGATTGTGGTTATTTGTTTGTTATGCTTTTGGATATTTTACCAGCATTAGGCGGCATCGGCCTCTTCCTTGTCGGAATGCTGCTAATGACAGACGGGCTTAAGGCTTTGGCCGGAGCCCGTCTGCGGGACATATTAGGCAGATTTACATCGACGCCGTTTACTGGCGCAGTGACCGGCGCGGTCACCACGGCTGCGATTCAATCGTCCAGCGCAACGACAGTTGCAGCAGTCGGATTTGTTGCCTCTGGTCTGCTTACTTTTCCGCAAGCGCTAGGGATCATATTTGGGGCAAATATCGGAACGACCATGACTGGCTGGTTGGTCGCCCTGTTAGGGTTCAAATTGGACCTTGGGCAAGTCATGTTGCCCGTTGTCTTTGTCGGGGCACTGCTTGCACTTTCCTCGAAAAAGTCGATCTCCAGCTTTGGGCTGGTATTGGCTGGTTTCAGTCTGATTTTCGTTGGGATCGAGCAATTAAAGTCCGGCTTAGATGCATTTCGTGGCGTGGTGACTCCTGCCGACTTTCCCTCAGATAGCCTGCTTGGGCGACTGAAACTTGTTCTGATAGGAATCCTGATCACAGTTGTTACCCAGTCTTCCAGCGCAGGCGTGGCAACGGCCTTGGCTGCGCTTAGCGCCGGTGCAGTGAATTTTCCCCAAGCCGCGGCTCTGGTCATCGGAATGGATGTTGGAACCACATTCACCGCAGTTCTGGCCACGCTAGGCGGTGGAACGATGGCGCGACGAACTGGGTTTGCCCATGTGATTTACAACTTGATGACAGGTATAATGGCGTTTTGTCTGTTGGGACCGTTTGCTGCGGTCGTTTCAAATTGGTCAAACCCCGAGAGTTCTTTGACGGCACTCGTCGCGTTTCACACCTTCTTTAATTCTCTTGGTGTTTTGCTGATCCTGCCTTTTGCCCGACCATTCGCCAGGTTAATAGAGGCTTTGATACCTTACCGGGGTGCAGTTCTCACGAATTCTCTGGATCCTCTAATTTTGGATATGCCCGAGGCAGCAGCGGACGCGGCAAAGGTCGCTGTGGATCGTATTGTGACGGCCGCCACTGCGCATCTTCGATCGGTCATGGGCGTCATGCGATCAACCGATATCGATTATGGGCGGACCGACATCGAGACGGCTTTGTTGGAAACGCGTGCGTATTTGGACAAAATAGAATTATCCAGCAAGTCCCAGGAGCAGATATCCAGTATCAAGGGTATGTATCATATTCTCGATCACCTTGACCGGTTGCTGTATCGATGCGGCCAAGAAGAGAGGATTCGCGAGTTGCCCCGGGATCCACGGCTGAAGCGTCTCGCATTGGTAGTTGTTGCAGCGACAGATAGATACTTGGAGATTGACGATCCTGAAAAATGCGAAAACACACTGAACCGGGTGCGGCGCTTCTTGCGGCAACAACGAAAACTGCGTCGAGACTTGCTAATATCCGATGCGGCGACAAACAATTTGCCTGACGAAGTGGTCTGGTCGCGGCTTGATGCCCTTAGGTGGCTACATCGAGTTTCGTATCACCTTTGGCGTATCCGAAAGCATTTGAATTTGCTCGAGGGCAAGTCGAAAAGCGACAGCCTAGCATCGGAAAGCTCAGACGAGGCGCAATTTGATGTCGATATGGACTGATTGCACAGATGATTTGCCAACCTCATCACGTTGATTTCCTTATTTTTGGGCAGACAATATGAGCGAAGTCAAAGAACTGTCCCGGTTTTGCTGCGTAATGTAATATTGAGCAAAGTTGGGGCGGAGGAGGAAGAGATGCCAGTTTTTCGCGGGATATTGATAACACTTTTGGCTGCTGGAAGTGCCTTGGCTCAGGAAGTGAGCGTTCAGGAAGGAAATGATCTGTATCGAACCTATTGCTGGCAATGTCATGGACTTGAAGCAACTGGGGACGGGCCGATGGCGGAAATGCTGGCTATTCGCACACCCGATCTGACCAAGCTGGCGGCTCAGAACGATGGTGTTTTCCCAACAGAACTTGTAGCTCGCCAAGTAGATGGAAGATCGATGGTACTTGCTCATGGCGGTGAAATGCCGATCTTTGGCGCCGTTTTCGAAACTGATCAACAAACAGCGATAACTTTGCCGAGTGGTCAGAAAATGATGGCGGGACTGCCGCTCGCAAGTTTGCTTATGTACTTGGAAACAATACAGGCTGATTAGAAGTTGACGGGCGTTCTAATATCTTTCAGCGGCACGTCTGATTGACATCAAAGTCAGCGGAGGACCCAAAACTTCAAATACGACCGTACTTGCCAGAGTAAAGGCCATGATGGACGCGGCCCAATTTGGAAATTGTTCCCCGGCAACCAAGGCCATTCCAACAGCCACACCAGCTTGTGGCAACAGGGCAGGGCCATACCAAAAGGCTTCTCTATGTGGCAAACCGCCCAAGCGCGCTCCGCAATAGCCCCCGACAAGGCGCGCAATTGTTCTTGAGGCCAGGAACATGGCGCCGGCCCAGCCCATTAGGCCGAGGGCTTCAATGTCCAACGTCGCGCCTGCCAAAAGAAAGAACAGAATCATAAACGGCCACTGAATATGTTCAATCTCATGAAAAGGGCGGTCATGGTGACGCGCCAGATTACTGACAACTGACCCCGCAACCATTCCGGTTATCAGAAACGAAACTTCCAGCCAAAGCGCGAGGCCAGCAGAAAGAAAAACGATTCCCACAGCCTCGGCCTGCATCGGTTCACCGGGCTTTAGTCGACCAGTAAGATAGGCCGATGGAACGCCCAATGCGATTCCCAGAATAAATGCGCCTCCTAGATCCCACAGTGCATCAAGTGTTACCTCGGTCCAGCCATTAGCGTGACCAGCCAGAACCAGAACAACGCTGAAAACGATCAGTCCCCAAGCATCGTCAATTGCAACTATACCCTTGAGTGTTTCAGTGAAACCATTCGAAATTCCGGACTGTTTGATCACGTCCGTCATAGCAGCGGGCGCGGTAGCGGTTGCTATCGCGGCCAAAACCAATGCCAGCCCCGGCGCCAACCCAATTGCTGTCAAACCGATCGTTACGACTAAGAGGGTCGCTACCACGATAGAAATCGAAATCGCCAGAATAGCTCGCCCGTGCTGTATCAGGTTCCTCTTTGTCAGCGATCCGCCAAGAAGAAACGCCACCATCGTTAGCGCTACAATGGATACTTCATCAAACCACATTGCAACGTCGGTCGGGATCAATCCCAAGCCTGCATTCCCCGCGATCAAGCCAATAAACAGCAAGGTTGTAACCCGAGGAAGATGCGTGACCCTGCCGATCTGATCCGCCGCCAATCCGGCAAGAAAAAGAACACCTAGTGTTATCAGAAAACCGGAAATATTCATCCAGGACCAAGTGCGACAAGCGATATACAAAGTGCTAGTGAGAATCATTCTACATGCAACGGTGCTTGGTAGGAACCGGTGAAATATCCTGGGTCCTGTTCAAGACTGAAGGGCACAAAAAGGGTGTAGAGGTAATACCTCGGAAGATTTCAGTAAGACCTAGTAGGCAACAGTTTTTCAGGGTGCGGAGGTGAAAGTTCGCCCTTTGATAAAGTCCAATACACGCCTCTTCAGACTTTTGTTGACGCCTTCAACAAATATGACGCTCTGAGACTCCCGCCTTAAGTATGCTGACAGGACATTCCTGGTTTGTTTAAAAATTCTGAAAGAAGTTTTGTGATCTGTTTTATAGCACTGATCGCGAACGGTGCAGTATCATCAACAAAATGGTCAGATTACGCAATAACCCAGCCAAGTTCAGTGCGATACCCATTCCGAAATAATTTCCCACGATACCTCACATCCTGAGGCCGTCATTCCCAAGTCTTCGCCGCGTGAGCCCGTTGCAGTAACAACCATCTGCGCATGTTCTGTTATTTTCTTTTACGAATCGACGTGTAGGTGCACCTGCGTTTCCATTCGGGCTTCCCCTTTGTGATTTGGCTCAGCCCGATCTCGGGACGCTGTCCAAGTATTTTTTTCAGTACGTTCAAAATCGAATGCAACCCCTTCGCGATCACTGGAGTCAAAGGGCTTGGTGTGTGTTATGCGGATCAAAACTCCTTTTGCTTGTGCAATCTAAAGTAACGAATCTGAACATCCGGTCTGAGAGAGCAGATTACTTTCTATGGACCGCTGACCATCATGTGGCTGGATGTCTTCTGCCTCAACTGGAAACGCTCAAAATGTAAGGCCGATAAGCAAGCTGAAAGTACGTTTAAACATTCCTTTCTTTCATTGTTGATTGATTGTTTTGACTTGCAACGGTTTTCGCAAAAGCCGATTTCCCAGTCGGAACCAATGGAGTTTTGCGGGTGCTATCGGCATCGTCTTGCGTCGACCTCGACGGCAATTTTACACCGGAAGTTTCGCGATTTGTCCTGATCAAATATTCATCTCTTTTTCAGTATTAGTATAGAATTTACGTTTAATTTTTGTTAGTTTATGATTAAGGAAAGGCCAATTAAAATATTGAAAAAAATAATAAAAGTCACAAATGGGTGTTTTTTTGAGTTGAAGAAATTTATGCGAAAGAAGGGCTTCAGAATGCCTCGTTTGTATCCCAAATCTCAAAGTCCGATCATATCGCCCACAAAGTTGGACTCAAGCGACACGGGCACCTTTTTGGTCAAAGCTATATGTTCGGTCTGGATTATATCCGAACCGGACTGGTTGCCCCGCAGCTACTTTATGCTGACCGAATAACCGCGCGGTGATCTGGTGATCCTGCATCATAGCAACCACGTTTGTGTCGCCTCCCAAATGCTCGACATGTGTGACGCGCGCGGAAATTGGACCTTCGTCAGCCAAATACAAATCCTCAGGTCTTATTCCCGTAGTAACCTCCGCGTTGTCGCCGATAAGGTCGGCGGGGAAGAAATTCATGGACGGAGAACCTAGAAAACCAGCGACAAACTGGTTGGCGGGGTTGTTGTAAAGCTCCATCGGGTTACCGACTTGTTCGACGCGCCCGTCTCGCAACACGACGATTTTATCAGCCAAGGTCATGGCCTCGGTCTGATCATGAGTCACATAGATCATCGATGCATCAAGTTGTTGATGAAGGTTTGCGATTTCCAACCGGGTATTCATTCGCAACGCAGCGTCCAGATTGGACAACGGCTCATCAAACAGAAACAGCTTAGGCTCGCGGACGATGGCGCGTCCGATGGCAACGCGCTGACGTTGTCCACCCGACAGCTCGGATGGATAACGGTCCAAATAGGGCTCAAGATTCAACAACTTGCTGGCTTTTGCTACACGTTCTTCGATGACCTTTTTGCTTTGACCCTCCTGTTTCAGCGCCAGCGACATATTCTTGCGCACATTCAGATGGGGGTAGAGTGCATAGCTTTGAAAAACCATTGCTATGCCACGCTTTGATGGTGGCGTAAGGTTCATAATTTCGCCGTCGATGCGAACTTCACCCGAGGTTACATCCTCAAGCCCCGCAATCACGCGCAGCAAGGTGGACTTGCCGCAACCTGAAGGTCCGACAAATACCACGAATTCTCCTTCGTCCACTTCGATATTGATGTCCTTAAGAACTTCAACGGTGCCAAAGGATTTGTTCACATTCTTCAGCGTCAGGGCGGTCATTGGTCTATCTCTTTCAGCGAAATGGGTCGGCCAGTGCGGATGCTTTCATCGGCGGCCAGACAAATGGCCAGCGATTGAACCGCGTCGTTCATGTGGCGGGTTAGGTCGATGTCTTGGGCAATAGCGTGAAGCATATAGGCCTGTTCAGCGTCGCAAAGCTCTTGGTGACCAGGTTCGTCGGGCATATCGATCTGCCGATCACCGTCTGGACGATGAATCAAGATCCCACCGACTTTTGTGTGCCCATCGATATCTGATGACGCCCCTTTGTTGCCATCGGTGATCGAAACGGAACCATTTGGTGAAACGATATCCTTAACGAAAAATGCCGTCTCAGACATCATCGGCCCCCATCCGGCCTCGTACCAGCCGACGGAACCATCCTCAAAAACGACTTGAAACTGGCCGTAGTTGTACATTTCCGGATCGATTTCATCGCTTAGACGTAATCCCATGCCATGTACGCGCACCGGATCGGAGTCGGTAATCTGGCACATCACGTCGACGTAATGCACACCGCAATCAACGATGGGAGAGGTGGTCCGCATCAACGCTTTGTGGGTTTCCCACTCGTCGCCACTACTTTGTTGATTCAGGTTCAGGCGGAATACGTAAGGTCCGCCAAGATTTCGGGCTTCGGCGATCAATCGCATCCATGACGGGTGATGGCGCAAGATATAGCCAACGACAAGTTTACGATCCGTTTCGACGGCCTTGTCGACTACCCGCCGAGCATCGGCAACAGTGGTGGCCAGAGGTTTTTCTACGAAAACGTGCGCCCCGGCTTCCATTGCGGCACAAGCATACTCAGCATGACTATCAGAATAGGTGGCCACAACGACTAAATCTGGTTTTGTATCAAGCCCTTCTTCGAAAGATTTAAACCGTGGATATTTGAGTAGATCTGTCGGCAATTCAATGTCGGACCGATTGACCAGCCCTAAAATTTCGGCGTCGGGGTGTTTGTGCAGGGCCAGAGCATGACTGCGTCCCATGTTGCCGAGACCTGCGATTAAGGCTCGGGTCATTTGACTGCTCCTGATGTTATTCCGCGGATCAGTTGGCGTGAGAAGATAACGTAAAGGACTAAAACAGGTAGGATCGCCATGCTAAGCGCCGAGAGAACCGCGTTCCAATCAGTAACGAACTGGCCGATAAAGACTTGGCTGCCGAGGGTGAGGGTCTTGGTCTCTTCCGCCGGCGCAAGGATCAGCGGGAACCAAAGGTCATTCCAAATTGGGATCATGTTGAACACGGCAACGGTGGCCATTGCAGGACGAACCAACGGCAGAACCAGTCGGAAAAAGATCGTGTATTCCGACAGGCCATCTACGCGGCCTGCATTCTTCAGATCGTCCGAGACTTGCCGCATGAATTCCGAAAGGATGAATACAGCCAGAGGCAGGCCTTGTGCGGTATACACAAGGATCAACGCCCACAGAGTGTTAACCAGGCCTGTTGCCACCATCAGTTCAAGAATTGCGACCGTGCCGATGCGGATCGGGATCATGATACCAAGGGCCAGATAAAGACCCATAAGCGTGTTGCCTTTGAACCGATATTCACTGAGCGCGAATGCGGCCATAGCACCGAATAGCAGGATGAACGCAAGCGATACCACTGTTACAATCAGCGAGTTTTGAAAGTAGAGGAAAAAGTCACCCTGCTTCATCACAGTTTGATAACCAATCATCGAAAAGCTTTCGGCGTCCGGCAGGGCCAACGGCTCTCGAAAGATAGCCCGACGCGATTTGAAGCTATTGATAATGATCACAAAAACAGGGAACAGCGCGATTAGAGTATACAGAATTAAGGCGCTGTGCATGGCAACGTTGTTCAGCGGGTTTGAGCGTGCTTTATTCATTTTTCAGACCCTTACAACTGATACCGGCGCATCCGGGTCTGTATGCCGAACAGGTAGATGCAGACACCAACAAGGATGATCGCGAACATAGCCCCGGCAATGGCCGATCCCATGTGAGGATCCCCTAGCTGGAGCTGAAATCCGAAAAATGTCCGATACATGAAAGTTCCCAGAATATCGGTTGAGAAGTCTGGCCCCGCAAGCGCGCCCTGTGAGACGTAAATCAAGTCGAACGCATTGAAGTTACCCACGAAAGTTAAAATCGAGATTATACCTATTGACGGGAGAATCAGCGGTAGTTTTATTTTCCAGAATGCGGATGCTCCGGTAATACCGTCGATCTCGCCGGCCTCTAAGATTTCTTCAGGGATCGAAAGCAATGCGGCGTATATCAGCATCATCGGAATGCCGACGAATTGCCATACCGATACCAGTGCAAGCGTTGTCAGGGCATATTCTTCTTTGCCAAGCCATGGGGCGAAAAGTGATTTCAGCCCGATT
>NZ_JBXWSJ010000014.1:0-92011 GCF_059613365.1 Ruegeria sp. BHSA163 | reverse complement strand
AAGGCCGATCGTGGTAACTTGCATGGGGTGACTCCTCTCTCGCAGATAACGACACCTGCACTATGGCGCATCGCGACGCCGATGGAGCAGGAGCCATCCACCCCATCTGCACAGCAGACGCTCAGGCCGAGTGCAGCGAAGGGCCGCTCTGAGCCCAATTCGGTCGTTCGCCGCAGTCGAAAAAGCCAATAGGAGATCCTTTTAAGATCGTTTGACTTACCGTCTAAAACAGCCTGATTATTCCAAAACATTGCGCTAAGAATGATTCAGTTGGAATCCGACCGTCTTCTTCGCCTGACGTGATACCAACTGACATGTCGTTGGAGACGTAGAAAACTTCGTTGCCCAAACCGTCGGATTTGAAGCAGCAATCGACCATATGCACCAAATCGCGGGCATCGATATAAGTGAAGATGTTGCGGCGGCGTAGCGCCGGATTTTCCGTGAAGGCCGGGAACATTTCACCACATTCATGCGGCTCGAAAACCTTGTTGATCCGCAATCCGTAGATGGCCGCGGCTTGAAGGATTTGGCAGTCGACTAGTTGCGCACCTTCGAAATTGCGTAGCTGTCGTGCGGCACGATAGGGACCCAGAATGCGCCACGGCAGCGGTCTAAAATAGATTGAATTAACGTTTGGTATAGCAAGTCATTCGACGTAGTTTCTTTTAATTTGCCCGCCAGTTTTGCGATCTAACACTTCTGTTGCATAATCACGTTATTGCACATCCAAGCAAAATTGTCGGGACCAATGGCATGACTGCCGAAACATCTGATTTCGCCGAGACCGAGGAGAAGCTAGACATAAACAGCGCCAACCGATCCGGCGGTCTGCACATAACTATAAGAACCAAATTGCTGGCCGCGTTTCTTGGAATAGTCGGGGTAATGCTAATTTTGGCGTTCACCGGGCTATCTGAGTTGCGCAAAGCAAATCTTCGAACCGCTGAGCTGCTTCAAGATCAGACTCGCCTGTCAAATCTACAAGTGTTTGATAATAGTTTGCAACAAATCTGGTTGAATGGAACAGCGATTTTTGCCGAGACTGGAGGTAACACCATGCTCGGAGATAGCGCAGGCTTTTTTGAAGATAAGCTGCATGTTATTCAGTCGCTTGGTCATCTTGTTGAGTCAAGGAACCAACCTGATCTCAGCATTTTT
This sequence comes from Ruegeria sp. BHSA163, assembly GCF_059613365.1. Classification (NCBI taxonomy): domain Bacteria; kingdom Pseudomonadati; phylum Pseudomonadota; class Alphaproteobacteria; order Rhodobacterales; family Roseobacteraceae; genus Ruegeria; species Ruegeria sp. BHSA163. Next base: position 90,850 of record NZ_JBXWSJ010000014.1, on the reverse strand, counting down.
TCGACCAACGAAATAGCGGAAGTTTCGCGAAAGACCCAGGAAATAAATCGAATAGGGCTTGAAGTCGTTGATCGATATGAAGCCGGGCAGATTGCGGTTGCGAAATCAATATTTGAGTTGCAGCTGGTCCCGATAATTAAGTCGTTGGACAATAGCATAAGTAAAAGATACGCGCTATTGCGCGGTGATATGCGTTCGAGAGCGTTGGTTAACCAAAACGCGTTTGATCAGTCGCGGCAAATGATGCTGGTCGCTGCTGGGTTGGCCGTCGTTGCGGCAGTTTTGCTTGGTTTTCTGATCAGCAAATCTTTGATCCTTGCGATTGAGCGAATCCGGCTCACGCTACGAAAAGTCTCTCAAGGCGACTTCACTGCCCGAACGAATATCAAGAATACAGACGAGTTAGGCGATCTCGCTCGCAGCGCTAACCGCATGACGGAGCGTCTGGGAGCGCTGTATGATGAGCTCGAGACCGCGAACCAGCATAAGTCGCAGTTCCTGGCCAATATGAGTCATGAATTGCGAACCCCGATGAATTCGATCCTTGGATACACAGAAATGATCCGAGACGGTATTTATGGTCCGGTTCCCCAGAAAATCGACGATCCGCTGCATCGAGTGGAGGTCAACGGCAAGGTTCTTTTATCATTGATCAACGATGTTCTTGATATTTCGAAGATCGAAGCTGGGGCACTCGAACTAACCTTGGATACATATTCGATGCCCGAGATCATCAACGACGTGGTCGCCACGATCGAACCATTAGCAGAGAGCAAGGGCCTGAACATCCGAACTGAAGTCGACGGCGGGTTTCCGGCCGGGTACGGCGATGCTGGGCGCATTAGACAAGTCATACTCAACATCGTCGGGAATGCCGTAAAATTCACCGACAAGGGGTACATCGATATCAAATTGGCATGTGATGACGAGTCGTTTGTGGTGACCGTATTTGATACAGGAGTTGGAATTGCCGAAGAATACCTTGATAAAGTTTTCTTGGAATTCAAGCAAGCTGATGCTTCGTCGACGCGCGCTGCTGGGGGTACTGGCCTCGGTCTAGCTATTTCTCGAAAAATCATAGAAATGCACGGTGGTCGGATTGAAGTGGACAGCAGCCATGGCAAGGGTTCGACATTCACAGTTGTTCTTCCACTCCAAACCGCGAGGGGCTAAGGCATGTCGAAGCGAATACTTGTTGTTGAAGACCAGGCCGATAACAGACGCATACTTCGCGACCTTCTCGGAAATTACGGCTTCGAAGTGCTAGAGGCCGAAAACGGAGCGCAAGGGGTAGATCGAGCAATTGCTGAGAAGCCCGACCTAATCCTGATGGATATCCAGATGCCGGAATTAGACGGTTACGACGCCACCCGTCAGATAAAGAAGCATCCAATTGGAACGAACATTCCAATCATAGCGGTAACTTCCTTTGCCTTGTCCGGCGACGAAACTAAAGCACGGGAAGCCGGATGCGATGACTATGTTGCCAAGCCCTACAGCCCGCGTGCCCTATTAGCAAAAGTCATAGCGTTCGTTGAACAGGTCTGAATGGAAAAATGCAGGACCCACCACTCATTCTGATTGTCGATGACCAACAGGACAACCGCAACCTGCTGTCAATGCGTCTAAACGCGAACGGTTACATTACTGCCGAGGCCATAGATGGCGAGGACGCTTTAGAAAAAGCTACTGATTTGTTGCCCGACTTGATCTTGCTGGATGTAATGATGCCCAAGATGGATGGTTTCGAAGTCTGTCGACGTTTGAGAATGGACCCGCTTCTCCCCTTTATTCCTGTGGTTCTGGTAACAGCACGTTCGGATACTCAAGATATGGTGCAAGGACTTGAGGCTGGCGCAAATGACTATCTTACCAAACCTGTAGACGGCACTGCGCTCATTGCTCGTGTACGTTCTATGCTTCGGATAAAGGCTTTGCATGACGAAGTGCAAGGCTGGAACAAGGAGCTTGAAGATCGAGTAAATCAACAGGTCAATCAGATTGAACGGTTCAATCGCTTGCGCCGTTTTCTACCAAGACAGGTGGCAGAAGAAGTTATTTCGGGTGGCGACGATAGCGATTTGCTTAAGAATCGAAGAGCGGACATCGTCGTTCTGTTCGCAGATCTAAGGGGATTTTCGACCTTTACGGAAGCTTCTGAGCCTGGAGTGGTGATAGAAGCACTCAATGTATTTCACAATTGCGCTGGACCATTAATCGAGCAACATCAAGGAACACTCGAGCGTTTCTTGGGTGATGGAATTGTCGTGTTATTTAATGCACCATTGCCAACAATCGATCCCACCGCGCATGCTGTGGCTTTTGCACGTGAGCTACATGTCAAGGTCGCAAAAGCACTTACGCCCTTTCAAAAGGGCGGGTTGGGCCTAAGCCTTGGTATAGGTATCGCAAAAGGGGTAACTACTATTGGCTGCATTGGATTTGAGGGCCGGTTCGACTACGCCGCAATTGGACATGTCCCGAATCTTGCCGCGCGCTTGTGCGAACACGCAGAGCCTGCACAAACACTTGTAGACGCATCGATTGTCGAAGCTTTGGAGGAAACCAGAGAAGCGGAATTTCTGCGAAATCAAAAGTTTAAGGGCCTATCCGGAGCTACTCCTGTGTTTAGCATCTAGACGTAGTAATTTTTTGGGACCCTCGGCCAATTGGATGAAAGGGCGAGTTTGTCCGCAACTCGGTCCTTCGCGGCAACCGTGCGAACGTCTGCACCGAGCCCAAAGCAGCCATTCACCAGTCGACTCTCCGAGGGCGCGAACGGTCGTCTCCAAAAGATCCTGGACGAGGGGCAGATCGAGAAGCGCAACATTGTCTTGAAGCTGAATGCGGACGCACTGGCCGAGGCACTTGGAGTGCAACCCAATGAGATTGACCAAGCGGTTCTGGCCATCAAAGCTCCCTTCGAACTGCGCCGGCGGGGTGTCGAGGGAAAGATCATTGTCGGCGACCGTGAGCCACAACCAGATCGTACGCTGCTTCGCGGCCTGACGCAGGCCCATGTCTGGGTGGCTAATCTGCGCGGAGGCAATCCCCTCGGCGAGATCGCCGCCGCAACACGGCATTCCGAATCCTACATCCGCACCCGGGCGCAGCTGGCGTTCCTGGCGCCTGCCATCCAGGGCGCTATCCTCGAGTGGCGCCAGCCTGCCGACCTGACGCTCGAACGGATCATCCGAAAACCGGTGCCGCTCGATTGGGTTGCCCAGGCCCGATTGTACGGCTTCGAAAGCGGTCAGTAACATCCCTGATCTGGACGTGGCGTTCCCTGTTCTCGTTAAAAATTTCCCTGATACCTGCGAAAATGTTCCCTGTTATTTTGCGCAGGGAAATCTTGTGCAACGCACTGATAACACATGATGATTCAGGGGCCAAAATCAGCCAAAAGGCCCAAATCTGAAGTATTTCCCTGTTAATTCCCTGTTAGCAGGGAATTTTGGCCCTAACCGAAGCGCGTAATGGTGCCTACGGAGACACTACGCAGAAATCGCGCCAGCTCGGGGAATTGCGGTAGTCTCTCTGGCAGATGACATAACCCAAGCGCCCGATAAAACGGGGAAAAACAGGGAAAGAAAGGCTGTGCTGACAGAGATAGGGGTCGGTGGCGGTGCTGGCAGACTAATGCGAACTAGTCTCTGCAAGGACAGTGAAGCTGTCCCTTATGCTGCGTAAAGACCGCGCCACTCGGCAAGAGCGGCGGTGCGGTTTAGCTTGAAGAGGTTTCGGCTGGAGAGGCTGCGTTCCGAGTTGAAGTGGTTTGAGACGGAGGCATGGACGGAAGCGAATTTCTGTAGACTTCGCATGCGCCGGAAGCGGATCATCGCTCGTTCCCTTCGTCGAAACGGAAGGTGCGAGTTCTCCGCGCGATTGTTGAGCCATCGGCCCGTTTCCTGTCGGTCGAAGGCCCCGAGATCCTTCAGCGCGGCTCCATAGGATCGCAGCTTATCAGTAACGACAACATCGGGCTGTCCATGCTTGCGCATTGCTTTTCTTAGGAATTTCAAGGCAGCTTTCTTATCGCGCGTCTTTGTGACGAAGCTTTCAAGCACCTCGCCCTCGTGATCGATGGCCCGCCACAGGTAATGCGTTTCGCCGTTGATCTTCACGAACATCTCGTCGAGGTGCCATCGCCAGCGGCTCGATCTCATACCCTGGATGCGGCGCTTGCGGATCTCGGAAGCAAACATCGGACCAAACCGATGCCACCAGAACCGGACCGTCTCGTGGCTCACGTCGACGCCACGCTCGTGCAGCAGGTCCTCGACGTTCCGAAGAGATAGCGGGAACCGAACGTACAACATCACCGCCAGGCGAATGATCTCAGGACTGGTTTTGAAATAACGAATTGGGGAGCGTTTGGTCATCCCCGAACGCTAGGCAGCCCCCGTGCCCGTCTCAAGCCAGTTTCTTCTGACAGCACCTTCGCGCATGTGCAAGAATACGCCAATGCCACCGGCCTTCTTGGCATATCCCATGAATTGCATGTCGCTTTCGGCCCGTACAAAATTGCGTACGGTGACCTGCTCTGACGCAAAAAGAGTCGCCGCTGTCCCGAGTGTGACGGTCGCGGCGATTAGAAGTCCGGTCCCTATCGAAAGCGTGCGTCTGATCATAATATGGTCCTTTCGTTGCAAGAACTGACATCGGCTGTGCGCTGGCGTCGGCTCGTCTTCTCGCAGCCAAAAACTACTTATTGACCCGGACAAGAGGTAATTGGTTACACACGTGCTTTTCTATTCGGTTTCTACGTTGTCCTCTGAACGGTCACTCGTTCGGCCTTCCGGCCCAGCATTGCAGCAATCGTCTGGATCGAAGTCGAAGCCTACTATTTTGACTTTCGGTTCGCTTCTAGTTTGGCGTGTACCAAATCGGCGAGGAATAGGCGCGGTCTTGAACCGTCATCGGAATATCTGCCGGCATTTCCACTCCGAAGAAGGCGGCGTCATAGGCCGTCCAGCGGGGTTTCGGGATCTCGATGACGCGCACGTAATAGAATGCGCTCTGGCTCGGATCGAAATCCGGATCGACCCAGTGTGCAGCGAGGGCCGCATTGCCGATGGTATTGGTGTAGCTTGCCGTCGCCACATCGACGGTGGATCCGACGTCGCGCTCGCAGGCGCCATCGACGATCGCCCGATCATCCGAACAAGCGGTATCGTAGACGCGTTCTGAGGTCGTACCGTCGGCGTTCAACCAACCCTTGATGATCTGCAACCGGTCGAGATTGGCGCCATCCGGATCGCGGAGCGCACGCAGCATAAACGTGGGCGCGGCACCATCCGGCCCGGCGCCGAGGTCGCCGCCCATCGCAACGCCGCGTCGGTACCCGGTTTCGGCGAAATCAGGACGGGCCACCTCGTCAGATGCAAAGTCCCAGCCGGCGAACATCCGAACCGCGATGCGCGATCCGCTGGTGGCGTAGACCTCCTTGCGCTGGAACGCGTCGTAGATCTCTTCCCGGGTATTCTCGCGGGCCCAGACGGCCACCCGGCCGGAAGCGCCCAGTTGCCAGGTGTAGATGACCGGATTGCCCTGCCGGTCGCGCAGAAACACTTGCGAATATCGGTCGGCCGAGGGCTCTTCGTTCGGAAGCTTGCCGAAGTAGTTGTCTTCGCGCGTGGTGGTCAGAGAGCTGTGCGTATCGGTACTGCCAATCATGCCGAACTTGTAGGGATTGACCCCTAGCTCTCGCTCCAGCCGGATCCCAATCTGAAGCGCCGACCGGGCGTACTCATAGGGCAACATCTCCGGTGTCTTGGGGACGCCCCGCGCATTGACGCTGTCCCAGCGCTCGAAATCCGCGAATGCATCCTGAGGAGACAGCAAGGGATGCGTTTCGCCATCGCCCTTTTCCTGCGTCACTTCCATCAGAGGCTCCCACCGCGCGCGGCGCGCGGCGTAGTCCACGGTCATCAGTTGGCCATTGACCGTTTCGGCGAACATCACACCGTTGCTGACGTTGCCATTGTGCGGAATTGACATAGCGCTGCCGCCTGTCGCTTCCTCGTATTCCGACATATACGCCCAAAGGTCTTCGGGATCGGAGCTTTGGAAGGCGGAGAAAGGCAGGACCTGCTTGACCCGGTCCGGGCCGTCTCGGAAGACCACGACCCGGTGCAGGTTGTTTCCGTCGGGCGTCGAGGAGTACTCGTAGCCGTTCATCACGGTAAAAACGCCGGGATCGTTGTATTCGGACGCTGTGTCTACAACCCGGTCCCAGACCGTACGCTCGACCTTGTCATCCTTGTACTTGGGCACGCCACTCGCGAAGTCGTCCATCATACCCTGAACCACTGTCCATGCCGCATCGCCGCCTTTCTGCTTCGCTTCGAACCAGCTTTTCCCAACGGGGTTTGCCAGCAATGCGGGATCCCCGGTGTTGAGGAGATCGGCAATCCCAAGGTATTCCGCGTGGTCCGACAGCACCAGGAAGTCCAGCGGCCGGATCAGCTTCGCCCGCTGACCGCCATTGGTGCGAACCTCCTCGCCCCGGGCAAACCGGATCGCAGTGTCCAGATCAAGCGTGTTGCCAACCAGACCGCTGTCGACGGAAAGCGACGAGTGAAAATGGGTGTCACCAAAGAAGACGCGCTGTGGAAAATGCTGATCGACAAACGGTGAGTAGGGCTCCGGCTGTTCAAGCAACTGGCTCTGATCCGGCGTGAACTCCTGCGCCGCAACGGCACCTCCCAGCAGGGCGAAGAGTACGGTGATGGCGGACATGGGCTTTTCAATAAATATGAATGACACAAAAAGCTCCTCAAATTGGAAAACATCATCCCGTTCGCGGCCAAGTCTTGACATATAGCACGGCGGTGCGCTTAGCAATTCAGGCCATTCGCACAATTTCTCTTGGAGGGGCCATTGTCTGACAACGAACTGTCTGCGTTCTTGCTCGCGGGGGTCGTTGATGTTTGTCAAAGCGACGACATTTCCGCAGAAGATGTTCTGGCCGCAAGCGGCATCACGCCAGCGTCCTTTCAGACGTCCGGCGCCACCGTCTTGCGCAGCAAGGCCGTTGCCGTTTTCGGTGCCCTCGCGGCGGCGTCCCACCGGCCGGACGCGGCGTTCCGGGCGGGCCTTCATGTGCCAATTGAACGTTCCCCAGAGATGGTGCAACTTTTCCGCGCGGCGCCGGACCTTCCGGCCCTGGTTGCCCCGCTGAACGCCGCACTCGGCGACGTCTGTGGCGGTTTGATCGGAGTCTCCGTCGCCTTGGGATATGCGCGCCTCAGGTTCGGGTTTCCGACCTGGAACATCGCGCTTGAGGAGCCGTTTCAGGAGGCGGCGGCAGGCGTGGTCGTATGTGCCCTCCGCACGCGATATGGACCAAGGTGGAAACCTGTTCGTGTTCTTGTGGGTCACAAGAGGGCCAGTCCCGAAGTCATAACCTCCGAGGGGATGGAGATGGTGCGTGGCGCCCCCGACAACGCAATCGTTCTGACGGCCAGGGAGGCGTATTCCGCGCCGCGCCGTCCAGATGCATCGGGGCATGGTCAGGTCAACCCCGAACTCGAGCCTGCACACCGTCGCGATGCCTTTCGGGCCGATGACGTCAGACGAATCGTATCCGGACGACTTTCTCTCATGCTCGGCACGGAACTGGATGATGTCTCCAAGGTGTTTGGTATCTCCGACAGGACCCTCAAGCGGCGCCTGTCCGAGGAGGGAAAGTCGCTCCGTTCGGTCGTCGAGGAGGTAAAACTCGGGGAGGCCAAGCGGCTGCTGTCCGAGACCAGCTTGCCAATCACCGAGATTGCGGATGCGTTGAGATATGCGCACTTGCCGAGTTTCACCCGGGCCTTCAAGCGCGCTACAGGACGATCTCCATCCGATTTTCGTGAAGGATCGCAGTCGCCCAACGTTTGATCCGCACGGGCGGGGCCTAATCGGAGGTCGGCAGTGTCTGTGCAAAGCGCAGGTTATCGATGGACCCACCACGTCCGAAGAGTGATATTTGGCAGGCTGGCGCTTTCCATAAACACGGGCGTCGATCAACTTTACAAGGTCTTCGGGATCTCAGCACGTTTTGTCAAGCGACACCCGGCCTCCGAAAATCAGACGTTTATGCCAGTGCAGGCTCAGGTAGATCGGTTGGTGCTCTGTCTGCAGTGGTAAGGCGTCAATTGATGCCGGCAATGCGAATTTGGCGAACAACCGGCGCATCAGAAAGGAAGCTCCGCTTCGACGTGGACACGTGACAGCGCGGCCCGCCCGACCCGCCGAATGGCAAGCACGAACGCCGCCGTCCGCAGGTCGATACCGTGCTCGTCCGCGGTTTTTCGCACGTCCTGGTAGGCCTGTTTCATCTTCTTGTCGAGTTCGAGGTTCACCCGATCCTCGTCCCAGCGGAACTGCTGGATGTTCTGCGCCCATTCGAAATAACTGACGGTGACCCCGCCGGCATTGGCCAGGATGTCCGGCACGATCAGGACGCCGCGGTCCTGCAGGATCCTGTCTGCGTCCGGTGTTGTAGGCGCATTCGCGCCTTCAACGATGATGCTGGCCCTGACGCCGTGCGCATTGCCTTCGTGAATGGCGTTTTCCAACGCGGCGGGGACGAGCACGTCGGCGTCCCAGGTGATCACCTCGTCCGCATCGAAGGCTTGCCCACCGGGAAACCCTTTCACGCCGTGATGCTCTGCGACCCAATCGGCAAGCGCCTTGACGTCCAGCCCACCATCGTCACGAACGCCGCCGGTATGGTCGGCCACGGCGACGATCTTCGCGCCCTGTTCAGCGATCAGTAAAGCAGCGTTGCTGCCCACATTGCCGAAGCCCTGAACGGCAACGGTCACATCGGCAAAGGACTTGCCCTGTTCTTTCAGAGCCTCGGCCAGGACATCCATGACTCCGCGCCCGGTGGCCGCAGCACGCCCTCCCGACCCGAAGAGGTCGAGCGGCTTGCCGGTCACCACGGCCGGAGAGAACCCAGCGTATTTCGAGTATTCGTGCATGATCCAGCCCATGACCCGGGCGTTGGTATTGACGTCGGGGGCCGGAATGTCCGTCGTCGGACCGATCACCTCTTTCATCTGCTCGACGAAGCGCGCCGTGATGTCGTGAAGGTCCTTCTCGGGGAGCGCGTGCGGATCGCAGTTGATGCCGCCTTTCGCACCACCGAACGGCACATCGACAACGGCGGTCTTCCAGGTCATCAGGTTTGCCAGCGCGCCGGCGTGATCCTCGTCCATGTCAGGATGAAACCGGAGGCCGCCCTTCATCGGCCCGCGCGCCTGGTTGTGCTGGACCCGGTAGCCCTCGTAGCTGTGCAACTCGCCATCGGACCCTTCGATGGCAATGCCGACCTTCACGGTGCGGTGGGGTGTGAGCAGGATCGCGCGGACCTTGTCCGACAGGCCAAGAACGTCGGCGGCCTTGTGAAAGTAGACGTGGCTTTCGGCGAGCATGGTTTTCTCCTTTTCACTCAGTTCTGGTCGTAAAAATTTCTGAAACTGATGTTGCGCGTGTCTACACGCGAGCGTGCCGGGAGACTTGATCTGGCGCGAGGGTCACACCCCCAATTCTTGCGTATCCTATTCAACCTGCAGATCCTCGTTCCAGAACAACCACGCAGACCGATGCTGCGAAGCCAAACACAAGCCAAATGCCGGCCAGTTTCCTGCCATAGACATAGGCCTCGGGGATCATCGAATTCGCCAGCATCGTGAGAATGGCCCCCGCCGCAAAGGTCTGCACGAAGGCCATCCAGGTGGCCGGCACATCGGCCAGCAGCGCAAATCCGGCCGCCGATGCGCCGCCGCTGACAAGCGCGATCATCAGCCACAACGACAGGATCTTCAGGTTATTCGTCCCGCCGGACCTGAGGCCGCTGGTGCCGGCTATGGCCTCGGGCAGGTTAGAGATGAACACAGCGACCAGCATCGCGATGCTAATTGTACCGCCCTTGAGAAGACCCAAGCCCAGCGCGACCGACTCAGGAATTCCATCGAGAATAATGCCGAGCACCATCGGCACGACCAAGGCCGAGGCGTCACCGGATTCTGTCGTATTGTTCTTGTCGTTCATCATGCCGCTGATGAAACGGTCGCCGAAGAAGAATGTGGCAGCACCGGCAAACAGACCCAGGATGGGGAAACCAGTCATAGTGGCGGTGCTGACTGCCTCGAATACAAGCTCATAAGTAACCGCGGAAACAAGTACACCCGCGCCAAAAGCCATAATTAGACCGAGAGTACGTTGACTGATCGTCACCCAAGACGCGATCAAACCGCCGATGACCAGTGAAAAGGCGGCAATGAACCCCCAAATAAAGGCGTTTAGCATGATCCACCCCCAGGTATGCGACCGTTGAGTGCCGGCCTGTTTAGAAGGAGGAGTATTCTCCATTCTTCCGGCTTTGATTTGTCGATTCCGCGCCTGCTGCGACCTGCAGAGAAAGAGGGAGCGCGGCGATGATCACTCCCAATCGGCAGACAGGCGCATATTAAGTCAGGCTGTTTTAGAAGCGATCAATGATCGACGCCCATTTCCTGCACTCGAAAAGGTCAAAATGGTCAAATCAGGCCGTCCGATTTATCCCTACTGGACAGCCTCGATTGTCCGTCCCAAAGCGCGGAGCTCGTCGATTGTCTTTCCTGCGCAATCGCCCTCAGCCCGATCCACGCTGGCCTCGACCACGCCATCTGAATCGACCGTTGCCGCCAAGTTTCCCAATGATCGGTAAAGCGCGCTACCGTCCGGTTTGAACCCCGCCAGATACCCGACAAGACTGTTGCCTCCTGGACCCTGGCAGACCAACGCGATTGGCAAACCGGCCAAGTCGGCCGCTGTTACCGGTACTCCGCCGAATAAAAGAGACGCCGCAATGATCGCGACTGATTTGGTTTGAAAGACTTTGTGCATCACTCTCTCCTCTTTGTGCATCACTCTCTCCTCGCCTTTATGTGCGCGGCAGCCACTCCGGTTTGCTGGAGCCGATGGGGTGGATAATCGGGTCCGACCAGTATTCAGGGGTCTTCGACATCTCGACCTGAGAGCCCAGTCGTGTGAATTCGCCGAACGCTGTCTGTCCGGTCTGGAGATTCGGTTCGATTGGCTGATGCTCTGCCCCCATGTTTGCGCGGTCCAGCAGAGTCGTCTTGTCGATGAGTCCGATGGCCTGCTCGAACATGACGGTTTGGGACAGATTGACGGAAACTCTGTAGCTTCCGCCTTCGGTCGCCCTGCGGAGCAGGGCCGCCTGTGCGCCGATTGTCGCCAGGTAACCAGTCAGGAAATCGCAGATCACATTGACCCCGTGCGGGGCTTGCGGTTGATCCGGGCTGCCCAAATCACACAGCAATCCGGTCAGCCCAGCCGCATTAAAGTCGTACCCCATCCAGTCGGCCCACGGCCCGGTTGGTGCGTTGAGCTTGATGTCCACGTAGATGATCCCGGGCCGGAATTTGGCAAGAAACTCGGGCGAGTAGCCTTGCTTTGCCGCCAGGTGTGGACGCAGGTTCTCAACGAAGATGTCGGCGTCCTTGACCAGTTCGTAAATCGGCTTGCGGCTTTGATCGTGGCGCGCGTCGAGATAGGTTTGTCGGGTGCCCGCGTCGCATTGCCAGTAGATGTTTGGTGCCTCAACCCAATCCAAAGTGTTGAGGTTCAGGCAATCGGCGCCCTGCGCTGCGAGCTGGCGCAGGATGGTCGGTCCTGCCACCACGTGGACCATGCCCAGCGCGCGAATGCCCGAGAGTGGACGCTCGGCCGGTCCCAGAGGCTCGGGATCGCTGTCGCCGATCTTCTGGATATGGATCAAGGGGGTTTGAACATTGTGCCGATACTGCTCCGTGGCCTCGTATTCCTCCCTAGTGCGGCACATGACCAGCGGGACGTCGGCGTTTTGGGCCGCCTTCTCCAGATCCTCGGCATCCCATTTCCGTGTGGCTTCTTCCAGTTGGGCAGGCAATGTGCCGCTGTTGAGCAGTTGCATGACCCTTTCCGTGCTTGCGGCATAGAGCGAGGTAAAGACGACGAAGCGCCCATCTCGGGTGGGCAGAATGTGGGTCGCTGATCCCCGGCCAGCCCCGCCGACAGCGCCTCCGACCATGTGCGGCGTGCCGTTGATCAGCGTGCATTTCACAAGCGTGTCCTGCCAGGCGCTGTGGTGGACGTAGGCTTTTCTAAGGTCGATGTGGATGTCCTGGCTTTCGCCACTGCGCATCTTCCAGATAAGCGCCGATGCCACCGCGTTTGCCCCTGTGATCGCCGCGGCCGCACAGCCGACTTTCAGCCCGGTCGGGCGGATGGGATCCATGCCGGCGAAGGTCATCTCGCCACCGAGGTCTTTGCGGTCCAGGCCTGCTTCGCCCAGAAGTCCGTCAACCGTATTCAGCAGATCTTCGTGGTTGTTGATGGTCTGATAGGTCTTCATCACCCGCTCCCTGTAGAATTAATCTTTTTCGTACGCACAATCCGAGCGCCGACGGACGGGCAGCTACACAGGTCTCTCCTGCCCGTTGGCGTTCTCCATCTTCGCGAAGGCGATCTAGAGAAGGTCGTTCTCAGCGCGCAACTTCAGGATCCCAATGATCACTTCGTTTTCGTCTTGAGCGAGTTGTTCGAGGGTGCGATCCCCGGCCTCGGCCAAGACGCCGTCGACGACCGTTTTTTTCAATTCGTCGCTTACGTCGGGCATCTCGAGTGACTTCATCAAGTGGGCCAGCCCATCCATCAGAGTTGCCATGTAGTGTTGGATTCCGCCCGCACCTCCGCCGAGGTGCCACTGCAAGCTGGGTCCCATCACGCCCCAGCGTATACCCGGCCCCATGCTCACGGCTATGTCAGCATCCTCGACGCTCAGCGCCCCGCTCTGAATCAAGTACAGGACTTCCTTGTAAAGCGCCGCCTGCAGCCGGTTCGCCACATGCCCGCGCAACTCCTTGTTCAGCTGGATCGGCTTCTTTCCGATCGACTTATAGAACGCCATGGCCTGTTTGACGGCGTCGGGCGATGTCTTCGTGCCACCGACAACCTCGACCAAGGGAACAATGTGCGGAGGGTTGAAAGGATGCCCGATCAGGACGCGCTCGGGGCGCTTGCACATTGCCTGGATCGTGCTTGGAGGTATTCCCGACGAACTCGACGCGATGATCGTATCCTCGGGCGTCGCCTCGTCCAGATCCACGTACAACTTAGGCTTGAAGTCCGTTCCTGGGCGTTCAGGCGCGTTTTCCTGAACGAAATCGGCTTGCCCCAATGCATCGGCCTGATTTGCGGTGAAGCTCAGACGATCGCGCGATGCGCCTTCGGCAAGGCCGATGTTGATCAGTTGATCCCACGCCCTGTCGACGTAGTCGCGCAAGTTTGCTTCAGCATTTGGGCCCGGATCGGTCGCGACCACGTCGAACCCCAACGCGAGATATTGGGCCACCCAGCTCGCGCCAATGGTTCCGGTGCCAACGACGGCAATGCGGTTGATGGGTTTGTCATAGGACATGCTGGTCCCTCCTGCTGAACAATTTCAGATGCTTATTGTGGGATTTCGGCGTAGGCGATGCCTGTGAGGTTGCCCTGAACCCCAACCAGACCGCGCTTCTCGGACCCGTCGAGCCGCGCCCGGAATATCGTGCCGGTCATGTCGGTCATGAACATGCGGTCGCCGGGAACATCGAGGGCGATGCCAATACCCTCCTGCAGATGGTCGAAAACGATCTCCGGCGCGTCGGGTTTGGCATCAATGGATGCGCGGTTTACCGTATTGCCACGCGGTGGGTCCCCGCGATCGGTCCAATACAAGACCCGAGTGTCGAAATCGATTTCCAGATCGATGGGCTCGGGCAAGCCATCGAAGAATACCTCTATGTCGCTGCGATTGCCGGCGGTCTCGCCTGCGGGGATGTCTAGGCTCGCGCGGAAGATACGCCCCAACTCTCCGTTAGCCGGGCCTTTTTGCGACCAGAAAATCTTCCCGCGTTCGTGATCTACCGCTATCCCCACGCACCATTTTGTGGCGTCGGGGCCGGGCCGTGCATCGCCCTGGCTCGAATCGACCAGTGTTTCGATCTGCGAACCGTCGAGATTGCAGCGCATGACACGCATGCCTTCGCGATCGCCCCAATAAAGCTTGCCGCTCCGTTTCTCGAGGTGAAGCTGCTTTGGCGTGAACGTTCCACCTTCCGGAACGATTGTCGTACGGTTCTGTCCGTCGAGATCGGCGCGCTCGATTGATCCGTTATCGTCTTTGGGATGACCCATGTTGGTCCAGTAGATGTGCCCGGCTTCGGCATCCACGACAACGCCATCGGGGGTATGGCACTCGGTCACGATGTTCTTTCGGTCGGAACCATCCGGGTTGATCGTGAAGATGATCCCGCCGCCCAGGTCGAGAACGTACAGCTTGCCGGTGGTGTCTTGAGGTTCGGTCATTGCCGCTCCCTTCGCGTGTCGAAATGATCATGCCGGGCAGAGCTTTGCTCGGGCACAGACTGATCTGAACGCGCGTTGGGCATTTGCGGAAGTACGTTACTGTAACAATCCGGGCAGGCGTTCCGCGTGCACTTCGACGTCTCAGGAAACGATCGGGAATGAAAATGCCGGGTCACCGCTCTCGCACGAATTGCCCAGCCGATTGCAGAACTGAGTTTTAGTTATCGCTGTCGTTGCGATGCAAGTCCGATCCGGTGAGTTCACCGGGCGGCCCGCCACCAGCTATGCATGGATGATGCCGGCGGCAACTTGTTCGTCATCGTGCACATGTTGAGGTCGGAGCGACCGCTAATTCTAGCCGGCGTCATCTCCGTCGTCTTCATCGTAGTGTTGCAGCAATGCCCGAGCGAATTGGGTGAAAAGGGCCACGAAGACGCCGGCCCCAACGAAAAGGTATAGGATGGTGAAGAGTTTGCTGATGTCGGTCGATGGCGCCAAATCACCCGGACCCGCTGTGGATATAGTCGAGACACTGAAATAGAGCGAGTCAACCCAAGACCAGCCCTCGACGCTCCTGTAAAACAGTGTTCCCGAAAGGAGCATCAGGACTGCGAGGACCAGTCCGGCCCGGAACTTCGGGCTTTTCCAGGAGCGCCTGATTGCCTTCAACAATCGATAAGTATTCAAAAAGAGTCCGAGCACCCGACCTCCGCTAGATTCAGGGGTTGTTAGCAGGCAATCTGAACTGCGCTGGTTCGGGTCGCGGCGAAGTCGCGGGGAGGCCCGCGTCCTGCAACGCTAGAGTCATTTTGGCCGCGAGTTCGGGCTCCACGTTGCGCTTCGCGAGATCGTCGCGAACGATAACTCCGTAGTCTGGCCTGATATCAAGAATGCGCCCGACAGCAGCCTTGGCATCGTCCTTCCGGCCCAAGCGCACCAAACATATGGCTTCCACGATATGTGTTGGAAGCACATCGGGTGCCGCGACCTTTTGTGCTTCAGACAGGGCCTGTTGAAATCGGCCTTCCGCAAAGTGGTACAGTGCCATGGCAATTCTATAAGTGCCGGGCTGAGCCGGGTTTCGGGAAAAAGACTCCTCAAGAAGCGGTATGCCCCTTTCCCAGTCGCCCAGAGTGGCCAGTTTCAAACCAAGATCGGCCAACAGGCTCGTCGCGTTCGGATTGAGCTCCAACCCGGTTTCGAACGCCTCGAGGGCCGCCTCGATTTCATTTCTGAACCAGTAGGCCTGCCCGAGCGCGTGAAATCCCAAGCTCGATCGGGGAGCGAGTTCGATCGACTTGAGTGCAAGGGTCTTCGCCCGCTCAATGGGCTCGTCCGTCCCGTCTGGGATTGGGAAACCGAATCGGTAAGCATCCGAATAGGAAAAGGAAAGACAGGCGAACGCCTCGGCAAACTGTGGCTCACGGGCGATAGCCTCTTCAAGGCATCCGATTACTTCGGCGTTGCCGGCGCGATTATAGGTCCGGCTGTAGTGATAGTATCGATTGACGCAATCATATGAAGACAATTCGGTTGCGTGTTTCCCTTCCACCTCCTGAGCTCGCCTAGAGAAGATGACGCCATAGGGCTGCGCTATAATGCGGGCAACTGTTTCCGCCACCTGCTCACGCCATTCGAAGATTCCAGACGGGTCAAGGACTGCTTCAAATCGGTCTGCCCACACGGCCTGTTGGCTCCCGGCTTCCGTCAATATCGCCTCGACGGCAAAATGTCCGGGCTCCATTTCCACCCCTCCATGCAGGAAGAAGTCGACGTCCAATTCGGAATGGAGATCTTTGGCCGCATCAGATGACTCATAGGAAAATGAGGTCTCAGGACCATAGACCAGAAGGTCACAAAACCTGGTCAATGCTACAATCAATTGTCGTGTCAGCCCTTGCCCGAATTCCGAAAACTGATCGATACTGCCTTCGCATACAAAGGGCACCACAAAGATCGAGGGTGGGTGAGCCGGGGCGTCTTCAGGTTTTGGAACGTTCTCTGGTGACGATACGACGGGCGATCGGGCAGGTGGACGGGACAGTTCGAACTCCGGGACATAACCTCCCTTCGGGACCGAAATGCGAACAGGGTCCTCGCTTCCGGCGGTCAGATAGTAATGTTCGAGAGCGCTTCTCAGGCGTCGGGCTTCAATTCGAACGATAGGATCCGTCTGCGGATCGAAATCCGTCCCGCGGCCAAGCACACTGGTCGCAATGCTGTACGCTTTAATGCGCTCAGACCGCCCGGCAAGACTTTCCTGTACGATGTGGTTCAGGAACCGACGGATGCGGGCCGAGGCATTAAAATCCGGCGAAGCGAGAACGCGATCGGTGGCGGCCCGCATCATGCCGGGTGAAAGCGCAGCGCCATTATCCAAAACAGTCTACCTTCTTTGGTGCAATCATTCATCCAGCCAGCGAGCCAGTAAGTGAAATCGCTTTCGTGTGTTGAGATCTAGCCAAAGCCAAATTGAAATTCGATGCTCTCGGTCAGAATCCTTCGTTACATCAACCATCATATCAGGCCTCTCAGTCAATGCTTAGCAATTCAGGCCAATGACCCAATTTCTCTTTTTTTTTCAGAACGCTTCGAATTGACGCCCCCCGTTTCGAAATTCCGTCCAGTGGCGCGACGGCGTCGTTTTTGGTCGCAACGCCAAACGAAATTCAACCAGAATATGAGTGGGGCGCGCATTGGCACAGCCAGAGCGAGAAATCTCAAATGAGGACTTAGGGCGCTGCAGCTTGCAGGGAAAACAAGTCAGTTCAGGGCTAGTATGCCTTCTTGAGTTTCTAACTCGGTTTCCTCACGGTCCAATATCGCGAACGACCCGGCGGCCAAATCGAATCTGGTCTCGGGTGTTGAACCGGACAATGCGGGAATTGTTACGGTAACGTACTTCCAGCCATGTCCTTTTTCGTGACTGCGTGAACCATCGCTGACTGTGTGCGGGCAAATTGCACAAGACACATAGAGATGGAGATGGACGTCGTGCTGGATGTCATGTTGAAGGTGTCGCTCGTCCTGTTCATGGCAGGCTCGTTGCTCGACATGGGGCTTGGGCTGAAATTGCGCGACGCGTTCATCGGACTTCGCGACGCGAGGTTCCTCGGACTTGGCCTGCTGTTCGGTTTCGCGCTCGGCCCTTTGCTGGCGCTCGCCCTGACGTTGATAATCCCACTTGAGGAGTCCTATGCCGTCGGCCTTTTGCTGCTTGGTCTGACGCCCTGCGCGCCCTTCCTTCCCGGCATCGTTAAACGGGCCCGCGGGTCGATGAATTACACCGCGGCCATGCTGCTTCTGGCCGCGGTCGGGACAGTTGTGATCCTGCCGTTGGCGGTTCCCTTCGTTGCACCTTCGCTGACCGCCGATGCGTGGAGTATCGCCAAACCTCTGGTCTTCATCGTGCTGTTGCCATTGCTGGGGGGCATTGCGGTTTTTTCGCGTGCGCCGAAGACGGCTGCCACTATCCGGCCGTTTGTCAAGAAGGTCACAACGGCCGCGACGATCGCGGTTCTGGTCCTTTGCGCTGTGCTCTACGGGAAGGGGTTCGTCAGCACATTCGGCAGCTACGCCATTGCGGCGCAGATTGCGTTTTTCGCCATCCTGACGACAGCCAGTTACCTGCTGAGCGGAAGTTTGCTCCAGCCTCAACGCAGCGTCCTGGCTCTCGGCATGTGCACCCGAAACGTCGGTGCAGCCATGGTCCCCCTGTTTTCCATGGCGACCATAGACCAACACGCGATGATCATGGTGGTTCTTGGCGTGCCGATGCAGCTCATCTTCGCCCTTTTGGCCGCCCGATGGTTTGCCCGAGACGCTGAAAACGTGCCTGGATGACGGATCCCTTGCCGCCAAAAAAACAAGTTGGCCAGCGGGTACCCGCGATCCCAACTGCGGAATGGGGAATGGAGTCGCGAAACCTCCTTTTTCAGAAACAAGGTCGCCCACACGCAACCAACGGCTCGGCCGTTTCGCCGCCAGCCGAGGGTCGCGCGAGTTGTTACAGTAACGTACTTCCGCGGTCGGTAGCAAAGCGCGCACATTTAGGTAGGTCCAACCACCAATTTGTCCGGGACGGTTGGAATCGTAGACAAAGGTGGGAACATTGATTGAGACACCAAGTAACAGGCGACACGGCTTTGAACAAGTAGTGCTCCTGCTTCAGGGAGGCGGTGCACTCGGTTCCTATCAGGCCGGGGTCTACGAGGCCTTGGCCGGGGCAGATCTGGAACCCGATTGGGTAGCCGGGATTTCGATCGGGGCGATAAACGCCGCGCTGATCGCCGGGAATGCGCCGGAGGACCGGGTCGCGCGCCTGCGCGAATTCTGGGATGAGGTAAGCAGCCCGCCGCTTGGGACGTTCAGCATTCCACATGTCCCGCAGGTCGATTTCCAACAGGATTTCGTGCGGCGGATGGTGAACCAGAGCCGCGCGATGGGGATCGCAATGTTCGGGGCGCCGGGCTTTTTCAGCCCAAGGACGCCGCTTGAAATCGCCATGCCTGCGGCCACCCCGGACAAGTTGAGTTTTTACAGCGTCGATCGGCTGCGGCCGACGCTGGATCGGCTGGTGGATTTCGACCGGATCAACGCGGGGCCGATGCGCCTGAGCGTCGGCGCGACCAACGTCGAGACCGGCAACTTCGTTTACTTCGACACCACCACGCACACGATCACGGCCGAACATATCATGGCGAGCGGGGCGCTGCCGCCGGGGTTCCCGGCGACCAAGGTTGACGGCGAATACTATTGGGACGGTGGCATTGTCTCGAATACCCCCTTGCAGTGGGTGCTGAATTCCCGCCCGCGGGTGGATACGCTCGCCTTCCAGGTCGATCTGTGGAACGCCAAGGGCGAGCTTCCAACCGATTTCGCTGAGGCCCAGGTGCGGGAAAAGGAAATCCGCTTTTCCAGCAAGACCCGTGCTGCGACCGACCACTACGAGCATGCGCAGAAATTGCGGATCGCCATGGCAAACCTGCTTGAGGACATGCCTGCCGATTTGCGGAACTCGCCCGACGCACAGCTGCTTGCTGCCGAGGCGGACGACCGGGTCTGCAACATCGTGCAGCTGATCTACGAGAGCAAGGCCTACGAAGGGGTCTCGAAGGACTACGAGTTTTCGCGCCGCACGACGGACGAGCACTGGCGGGTCGGGTACGAGGACACCCTGCGCACGCTGTCTCACCGCGAGGCACTGAGTCCGCCGGACCGTCAGGTCGGGGTCAGGACGTTCGATCTGGCCCATGTCGATGAAACGGTGACCACCCGTCGGAAAGCGGAACAGACCAAAAAGGCTCGAAAGGCGAAGCACTGACATGAACGAGCAAGACGTTAAAAGAAACGCTTTCGCGATGCCGCTAACAAATCCGGCATACCCGCCCGGACCCTATCGTTTCATCGATCGAGAGTTCCTGATCATCGCGTACCGGACAGACCCCGATGCGTTGCGTGCGGTAATCCCCGAGCCGCTGGAGATGACCGATCCCATCGTCAAGTTCGAGTTCATCCGCATGCCGGATTCGACTGGTTTCGGCGACTACACCGAGAGCGGCCAGGTTATCCCCGTCAGCTTCCGCGGTGAGAAGGGCGGCTATGTCCATGCAATGTACCTCGACGATCACTCTCCGATAGCCGGAGGCCGCGAGTTGTGGGGGTTCCCCAAGAAGCTCGCCTTTCCGGAAATGCGGGTCGAGAAAGACACATTCGGCGGGGTCCTACGTTATGGTCCGGTCCCGGTTGCGGTGGCCACCATGGGCTATAAACACCGGGCGTTGGATCACGATCCTGTCCTCGCGTCATTGCGTGAGCCGAGTTTTCTTCTGAAGATTATTCCGCATGTCGATGGCAGCCCGAGAATCTGCGAGATCGTTCGCTATTTCCTGGAAGATATCACACTCAAGGGAGCATGGACTGGCCCTGCTGCGCTGGAACTATTTCACCATGCGCTTGCACCCGTCGCGTCGCTCCCGGTGCTCGAAGTTCTTAGCGCAACGCACATCCTTAGCGACCTAACTCTTGGGATGGGGGAAGTGGTGCACGACTACCTGGCGTGACGCCGTAAGAGACGGGAGAAAGAAATGAGTGAAGAATTGAAATACGGAATCGACGCTGAATGGCAGGACCTCTCCGATGCAGCCTCAGAGTATCGTGGCTGGTTCATGTTTACTGGAATTCTGCTCCTCGTTTTGGGGATCCTTGCAGTTTTCTTTCCTTTCGTGACGACAATCGCTGCAAAGCTCATGTTGGGTTGGCTCTTCCTGATCGGTGGTGTCGTTCAAGCGGTCCAGGCTTTTTCGAACCAGAAATGGAGCGGGTTCTTCTATGAGCTTGCGGTCGGCTTGATCTTTGTTTTCGCCGGCGGCTGGCTGGCATTCTTCCCGTTGAGTGGCATCGTCACACTGACGGTGTTTCTGGCCACCGTCTTCATAGTGACGGGTTCGGTGGAAAGCATCCTCGCATTCCAGATCAAGCCCGCCGACAACTGGGGATGGTTTCTCTTTTCCGGGATCCTCTCGATTGTGGTTGGGTTCATGCTGATCGCAGGACTGCCCGGTACAGCAACATGGGCGATCGGTCTGCTGGTCGGATTCAGCATGATGTCCAGGGGATGGGCCTTTCTGTCCTTGGCTCTGCGGGCCGGGCAGGCCCAGAAAGCCCTACAAGACAGTAACGGGTGATCCTGCCAGTCGGGCATCCTTTTCGGAAGGAAAACAAGATGCGTCTAGAAAACAAAGTTGCCCTGATCACAGGCTCGGCAAGCGGGATCGGCAAGGAGATCGCAATAATTTACGCCCGCGAAGGCGCAAAGGTCGCGATTGCTGACCTCAATCTGGATGCGGCCCAGGCCACCGCGACCGAGATCGACCCAACCGGCGCAACCGCGATGGCCGTGGCAATGGATGTGACCGACGAATCCCAGGTGGACACGGGCATTGCCCAGGTGGTCGAGTCCTTTGGCACGCTGGACGTTCTTGTCAGCAACGCGGGCATTCAGATCGTCGACCCGCTGGTCGATTTTGAGTTCTCCAAGTGGAGGAAGCTGCTGTCGATCCACCTCGACGGTGCGTTTCTGACGACCCGCGCCGCACTGCGCCAAATGTACAAGCAAGGCAATGGCAGCGTGATCTACATGGGCTCGGTGCACTCCAAGGAAGCCTCCAAGCTCAAGGCCCCCTACGTCACGGCCAAGCACGGGCTGATCGGTCTGTGCAAGGTGGTGGCCAAGGAAGGCGCCGAATACGGGGTGCGGGCGAACGTGATTTGCCCTGGCTTCGTGCGCACGCCACTGGTTGAAAAACAGATCCCCGAACAGGCAAAGGACCTTGGCATCACGGAACAGCAAGTGATCGATAACGTCATGCTCAAGGACACCGTCGACCACGAGTTCACCACCGTCGAGGATGTCGCCGAAGCGGCGGTGTTCTTCGCTTCCTTCGGCTCGAACGCTCTGACCGGCCAGTCCATCATCGTCAGCCACGGGTGGTTCATGGAATAGCCGAAACAGCACGCCGCTTAGCCGTCTTCACGGAGCGCTCGGACACATCTTCGACTTGGCGTTGGTGTCTGGTCACCGGAAGCAACACAAACACAAAGAAAGGGCCATATCGATGACGATAAGCGTGGCAAAGGCGCCGAATGTGAGCGCAGTTGGAACTCCTGGCCGGCGGACCGTCTATAGCATGTGCGGTATGTGTGCGGTCCGTTGCCCGATGGAAGTGACGGTTGAAGACGGCCGCGTGACGTGGCTCCAAGGAAATACCAAAGACCCGGCCATCGGAGCTAGCCTATGCGCTAAGGGCGCGGCCGGTCTGGCGTTCGAATCCGACGATCAGCGCCCGCAGACCCCGCTGATCCGCAAGGGCCCACGCGGCAGCGGTGAATGGCGGCGCGCTTCGTGGGACGAGGCCTTGGACTACATAGCGGAGAAGCTTAGCGCCACGATTGAGAAACACGGAGCGCGTGGCATTGCCCTGTCCGATCGGGGCGGCCCGTTCACGGATCTGACCCGGACTTTCACCCACGCGCTTGGCTCGCCGAACTATTTCAACCACGACGCCACCTGCGGTGGAAATGTTCATAACGCATCCAAGTCGTTGTTCGGGTTCAGCCACGCCGAACTGATCTTCGACATGAAGAACACCAAGCATATGGTGCTCTACGGCCGCAACATCGTTGAATCCATCCAGGTCAAGGAAGCCAAGGCGTTCATGAGCGCAATGGCGAACGGCATGAAATGCACTTATGTCGACCCGCGCGCCAGCTTTACCGCCTGCAAGGCGACGCGGTACTGGCAGGTCCGGCCAAGAAGCGACTATGCGCTGAACCTGGCTCTGATCCACGAGATCCTGAAGCAAGAGATCTACGACAAGGAATTCGTTGCGAAATTTGTTGTCGGCATGGACGCGTTGCGCGAGGCCGTGGCCACCGCGACACCGGAATGGCAGGAAGAGCATACCGGTATCTCGGCCGACGAGTTTCGTGATTTCGTCCGGGAGATCGCGGCCGACGCGCCGCAAGTCATCTTCCACCCGGGCTGGATGACCGCCCGCCACAAGCAATCGTTCTACGTCAGCCGATCCACGCTGATCCTGAACGCTTTGATGGGCAACATCGAGATCCCCGGCGGTCTGATCATGGGCAAGTCGCCCGCCCAGTACGGACGCAAGGCGCTGAACGCCCTGACCGCGCGGGTCGCCCCGGTCAAAGAGCCGCGCGTCGATGGCGCGGGGACCGAGCGGCCGACATGGGACCCGGCCATCGGCATGCTGCATCAGCTCTTCGCCGCCATGGAAACCGAAAAGCCATATGGCGTGGGCGCATACTTCGCCTACCGCCACGACCCGCTGACCGGCATGCCGGATCGCAAGGCAATGCTGAAGGCGATGGAACATCTGGACCTGCTGGTGTCCATCGACGTGCGCTTTTCGGAAACCGGTTGGCGGTCCGACGTCATCCTGCCGGAATCCTCTTATCTGGAGCGGGCCAACATCCTGAGTCAGGCGAACGGTCAGGTGCCGGTTTTCACGATGCGCGATCAGGCCATTGCCCCCCGCTTCGACAGCCGTCCTGCGTGGTGGATCTTCCGCGAGATCCTGCGGCGCATGGATATCAAGGACCCGCTCGATTTCGAGAACATCGAAGAGATCTGGAACTACCAGCTCGACGGCACCGGCGTCTCGGTTGCCGAAATGCGGGAAGCGGGGATGACCGTCCTGGCCAAGGAGCCCAAGCTGACACCGCGCGACGATATCCGGTTCAAGACCCCGTCGGGAAAGATCGAGATCGTATCCGACAGCCTTGAACAGGCGGGCCTGCCGGCGCTCGCGCCGTTCACGCCGAACACGGCCCAGACCGGGGATGCGTTCGCGCTGCTGTTTGGACGCACGGCCACGCTGGCGCATGGCCAATCTCTCAACAATCCGATCCTGCGCACCATCGCGCCCGAGCAAGAGCTTTGGATTCACCCCGACCGGGCCGGTCCCCTTGGGATCACCGACGGGTCGCATGTCGAGGTCCAGGGGTCCGGCACATACCACGGCACCCTTAAGGCCAAAGTCACCCGGTGGATTCACCCCGAGGCGGTCTTCATGCTGCACGGCTACGGCGCGACGGTGCCTGCCGCCACACGGGCGCTTGGAGTCGGCGTCGCCGATCAGCAGCTGCAGGAGGGTAAACTCTACGACTTCGACCCAGCCGGCGGCGGGTGCGCCCTGACCGAAACCGTCGTGCGGGTCAAACCCGCGATAACCGGAGGAGTACCGGCATGAGCAATTACATGTTGAAGCATGACGAAGCCAATTGCATCGGGTGCCATGCTTGCGAAGTCCACTGCTCGTCCAACAAGGATCTTGGACCCGGGCCGTCACCATGCAAGATCATCACCGACGGCCCGGTCGACGTCGACGGTCTTCCGCGCATGCATTTCACATTCATGCCGTGCTTTCACTGTGAGGATCCCTGGTGTGTCAGGGCCTGCCCGACGGGAGCGATGCAGAAACGCGAGAAGGACGGCATCGTCCACGTGGAATCAAGCCTGTGCGTCGGCTGCAAGTCCTGCATAACCGCCTGCCCATGGGGGACGCCGCAGTGGAATCCAGAGACCAAAAAGGTCGTCAAATGTGACTTCTGCATGGACCGGGTGGACGCCGGCCTGAAACCCGCCTGTGTGACCAAATGCGTGACCGGGTGCCTTTCTTTCGGTGACGCCAGCGAAATGCCGGACCCACGCCGGGAACGCTATGCCCGCTTCGTGCTGGCAGAGGCCGAGGCAGAGGCCGAGTCCGGCGGGAGGGCCGAGGCATGAGCGCGCAGCCGACGTTGCCCTCCTGGCTCACGATGGGGGACACCGCGCCCGCGAATACGCTCGAGCGTGCGGTTCCCGGACTTGACCGGGCGCGGACACTTTCGCCGTTGCAAAGGGTACAGCATCTTCGAACGGCTAGTTTGGCCGAAAGCCACGGCGCGGGTCGTCCGGTCGACTACATCTGGCGGACGTTCCTCCAGGGCAACGGGCCGTCGACCATCGTCATCGATGCGACCGGCCTGGACCCGGATTCGCTCGTCACCTCCTCCGTTCTGGATGGAGCGCCCTGGCTGGTGGCCGAGGGTGTGATGATCGCCCTAGGCCTGCGCGACAGCGACAAGATCGAACTCCGCCTGACCGAAGACCAGGCGGGACACGAAGGCGCCTTCCTCAACACCGTGGATTCGATCCGGTCATTGGCACGGGTCTCAGTCCCCAGCCGCTCGTTGGAGATTAAGCGGAACAGCCAGCCGACCTGCTGGGGCGACCGCCGTCCAGCGGCGGAATCCCAGCTGGTCCATGACCCGGAAACCTGGTGCCGGATCGCCCTGTCATTCGCCGACAAGCGGGCAGAACATGCGTCGCTGATCACCCTACGCCAAGGACTGACGCAACGCGGGCTGGCGCAATTGGCGCATGACACAGACCTTCGAGGGCAAATTGAAGGGTGGCGCGGCAGCATCGACGCGCAGGACGGTGACCTTGTTCTGGCGTTCGACGGTGGCATGGGTGGGTTCCTTCCCTTATCCGCCTCCAAAATCATGTGCGACCCGGTCTCTCTTTCCTCGGCCGGGACCGTTCCAGCACCCTCCAGCCTGACGGTCATGTCAGACGGCGTCTGCGTTGTGAAACAAACCCGACGTGCGCTCTATCGCCACTGGCAACTCGCCGAGGACGAGCCGCATGCCGTACGCGGGCTTCTCGCACGGACGGCGCGGCTCGCGGCTGAAGTCACGCTAGGCCGTGGTGATGCCGGGCACCTGGACGGGCTCGACGAGATCGTGCTTCAACTTCAGGCAAAGGGCCTTGCGGCGGCATGGCCGCTTGCCAGCTCACTGCAGCACTATCGCGACCAGTGGGAAAGCCATGTGCGTCGCGAGTCCTGCCCCGAAGGGATCTGCCTTGAGCGGCAGGCAGCCCCCTGCCACCGCACATGCCCGGCGAACATCGATATTCCAAGTTTCATTGCCCATATCGGCCATGGCGACTATCGCTCCGCGATCGAAGTGATACGGCGCGACAACCCGTTTCCGCTGGTCTGTGGCCTGATCTGTCCGGCCCCATGCGAGTCTGCCTGTGTGCGAGGCACGGGCAACGGCGCGGTGTTTATTCGTCCGCTCAAGGCAAAGGCGGCCGAGCACTGCCTCGCCGATGGAGGCTATCCGCAACCCAACGTCGAACCGGACACCGGCAAACGCATCGGCATCATCGGATCTGGACCAGCCGGTCTTACAGCAGCCTACTTTCTGCGTCTAAACGGCCATTCAGTCGAAATTCTCGACGAGAGAGAACATGCCGGCGGCATGTTGCGATATGGTATCCCCTCGTATCGGCTTCCCACCGAAATGCTTGATCAGGAACTGGACCAGATTCTGGCGCTTGGGATTGAGCTGAATACGGGCACCAAGGTCAACAGCCTCGACACGTTTCGCAAGGATTACGATGCCGTTTTTCTAGGACTCGGGACCCAGTTGGCGCGGTTGCTCGCAGTCGATGGCGCCCATCTGCCATTCGTGAAGGGGGGCATTGATTTCCTGCGCGCGGTACGAAGCGGCCATCCGGCTCGGGTCGGACCGCGGGTCGTCGTGGTCGGCGGCGGCAATGTGGCGGTTGATGTCGCCCTCACGGCCCTCCGCCAGGGTGCGCAACACGTCGAAATGGTCTCTATGGAAAAACGGCGCGAGATGCCGGCTGGCCCGGACGACATTCAGATGGCTGTCGACGAAGGCGTTCAGCTTCGACCGGGATGGGGTCCTATGCGCGTGGAGGAAGCCGGCCGCATCGTCTTTCAGTATTGCGCGCGAACCAGAGACGAGACCGGGCGCTTCAACCCGGAATACGATCCGACCCGTTTGCTCACCCTGGAGGCCGATCACGTCCTTCTGGCGATTGGACAGGGCACCGATCTGACGAGCATCGAGGGCAGCGGCCTTGAAGTGACCCGCGGTTACATCGTGACGGATCCAAAGACCCTGATGACCAAAGAGCCGGGGGTCTTTGCCGGTGGAGACGTGGAACACGGTCCCAGATTGGTGGTCGACGCGATCCGCTCCGGCAAGATCGCCGCGGCCTCGATCGACGCGTGGCTGAGCGGCGAAGTCGTCGATGCCAGCGTCGGCAAGGCAATTCGCCGGGACGAGGTGCCGTTCCTGAAAACACCGGCAAAGGACCGGACGTATCTGCATAGGGCGATGATGCCCGAACGGTCGGTCGAAGAGGTCGTGGGCGACGGCAATTACGTCCAGGTCGAAGAGGGTCTGACGGACGCCATGGCGCATGACGAAACGAAGAGGTGCCTGCGGTGCGACATCTGCATCGGGTGCGGCCTGTGCATGGCGGCCTGCAGCGAAATGGGCGTCGAGGCGCTGCGCATGTCCGACACGCCGGCCGGCCGGCTGGCGTATTTCGATTTCGAACGTGCGTCGTCTCTCTGCATTGGTTGTGGCGCCTGCACGCAGGTCTGCCCGACCGCGGCAATCCGTATCGAGGATCAAGACGGGGTCCGCCGCACGGTCATCACGGGGACAGTGGTGCAGGAACAGCCGCTTCTGGCGTGCAGCGAATGCGGAGCCCCGACGCGGACGCCGGCGCATCGGGACTTTGTGCGGGATCGTCTGCCAGACCACATGGCAACCCTTCTGGAACGCGAACTTTGCCCGTCCTGCGCACGCTCGCGGACATATCGACCGAACGCGGCGCGGGATGTTTTGGCGGGCATGACTTAGACGCTTTTCGTGTGCGCCCACGGATCGGGCCCGTTCGCTGAGCGATAGTCCGGAAGCATCAGACCAGCTTCCGCTATTGCTCTACGCGGTCTATTTTGGTCTGGAACAGCGAACGGTGCTGGCAGACTAATGCGAACCAGTCTCCACAAGGACAGTGGCACTGCCCGTTATGCCGTGCCGAGACCGCGCCACTCAGAAAGAGCAGCGGCACGGTTGAGTTTAAAATTGGGTCGTGAGTGAAGGCTTCTTTCCGAATTGAACAGATTGTAAATTGAGGCGTGGACGGCGGCGAATTTCTGCAAACTTCGCATACGCCTGAAACGAAGCATGGCCCTCTCTCGTCGTCGAAACGGCAGGTGTGAATTCTCTGCTCGATTGTTCAGCCAGCGGCCGGTTTCCTGCCGATCAGCAGCACCGATCTCCTTCAGGGCCGCACCGTACGAGCGCAGCAAGTCCGTGACGATCGCCTCAGGGCGACCGTGTTTGCGCATTGTTTTCTTTAAGAATTTCAATGCGGCTTTCTTGTCACGTGTCTTTGTAACGAAGCTTTCCAGGACTTCGCCCTCATGATCGACAGCCCGCCATAGATAATGCCGCTCGCCGTTGATTTTCACGAACACCTCATCCAGATGCCAGCGCCACTTGCTCGATTTCATGCCCGCAATCCGCCGCTTTCTGATCTCCGCGGCAAACATTGGACCGAACCGATGCCACCAAAACCTCACAGCTTCATGGCTCACATCAATGCCGCGCTCATGGAGCAGATCTTCCACATTGCGGAGCGACAATGGAAACCGCACGTACAGCATCACTGCCAGGCGGATTATCTCACGGCTCGTTTTAAAGTAGCGAAATGGATCAGGTTTGGTCATGTCCAGACGCTACAAATCCGCCCTGCCCGCCTCAAGCCGGTTTCCTCTGACAATGCCATACCGCCTCTTCCATGGGCCGGCTGACCCTCAACGTTCTGTTGTCGTTTGCCCAGTTCGAGCGCGAGGTGACGGCAGAACGAATCCGGGACAAGATCGCGGCCTCCAAGAAAAAGGGCCTTTGGATGGGTGGTGTGCCGCCGCTCGGGTACGATCCGCATCCTGATCCAAAAACCCGCGGCCTCGTCGTCAACGCCGAAGAATCTGAAACAGTGCGGACGATCTTCGGCCTCTACGATGACCTCGGCTGCCTGAATGCTGTCATGCGTCGCGCAGGTGAGATCGGCCTACGCTCGAAGCGGCACAGCTTCAAATCCGGGCGTGTCCAGGGCGGCAATCGGTTCTCACGCGGCCAGATTTATGCGGCTCTGCGCAACCCGATCTACATCGGCAAGATCCGGCACAAGAGCCAGGTATGGGATGGGCAGCATGAGCCGATCGTAAGCGAGGCAGTTTGGGACCGGGTCCAGGAAAAGCTCGAGGCCGCCAGTAAACGGCCGCGGGGTCGGAAGACGGCTGCCCAGCAACTCGGTGCCAGGCCTATCGCACCGCTCACCGGAAAATTCTGTGACGAAACCGGAGATCGACTGACCCCAACGCATACTCGCCGTCATGGACGGCAGATCCGATATTACATCTCGAACCGGCTGATCTCAGGCGGAACAGACCCGCGAGGCTGGCGGTTGCCCGCGCCGGCCTTGGAACAGGCTGTAGCCAACGCCATTGCAGGGCGCATCCGCAAACTGGCCTATGACCATCGGATTTGCACACGACCCGATCTGCAGCGCGACAGCGCCATTCAGGCGAAGGCGCGACAACTCGCCAATCGGCTCTCAGAGGGCGCGCCCGATCTTCTGCAGAAGATCTTGGACGATGGGAGTATCACGAAGAATGGCATCGTCCTGCGGCTGAATGCGGATGGTCTAGCCGAGGCGTTGGAAATAAAACCCAATGAGATAGACCGCGCGGTTCGGACGATTGAGGCTCCCTTCGAACTTCGCCGACGCGGTGTCGAAGGAAGGATCGTCATCGGCGACCGCGAGCCTCAACCAGATCGTACGCTCCTTCGCGCTCTTTCCCGCGCGCATGTCTGGGCAGCCGAATTGCGCAGCGGAAAGCCGCTGAGTGAAATTGCCGCCGCGACCACACACTCGGAATCCTACATTCGGACCCGATCGCAGCTAGCGTTCTTGTCGCCCAAAATCCAGGGGGCGATCCTCGAAGGGCGACAACCAACGGACCTGACACTCGAACGGATCATCCGAAAACCGGCGCCACTCGACTGGCACGCGCAGGCCAGGTTGTACGGCTTCGAAGGCGGTCAGTGACATCCCTCATCTGGACGTGGCGTTCCCTGTTCCTCCGAAAAATTTCCCTGATAATCGCGAAAATGTTCCCTGTTATTTTGCGTAGGGAATTTTCGTGCAAGATACTGATAATACGAGACGATTCAGGACGCCAAACCGCTCAATAGGCCCACACTTGAAGAATTTCCCTGTTAATTCCCTGTTAGCAGGGAATTCTAGCCTTAACCGAAGCGCGTGATGGTGCCTTCGGAGACCGCATGCGGATATCACGCCAGCTCGGGGCATTGCGGTCGTCTCTCTGGCAGATGGCAAAGGCCAAGCGCCCGAAATAACGAGACAAAACAGGGATATAAGGAATCTGCTGACAGAGATAGGGGTGGGTGGCGGAGACGAAGGGATTCGAACCCTCGAGACGGTTTCCCGCCTACTCCCTTAGCAGGGGAGCGCCTTCGACCACTCGGCCACGTCTCCGCTGGCGGGTATATCCTTGCCAGTCATGCAGATACAAGACGATTTTCTTGGGTGGCTTGATTTTTCTGAGATGCACAAGCGTTTTTGCCGGATTAGAAATCCTGTGCGCTAAATGTTGTGAGGAAAAGTCTCGTGATTTTCCGACTGTGGCGCGGCTTTTTGAACGGTGAAAAGTTACTTCTTCAGGTGAAAATCTCCGTACACTTGCCAAAAGTCCCAGTTTCAGTGAATAATTGCTAAGTTTTAGTGCTGTTAATAGACATAGTTTTATCGGCAAATTGAGGAGCAAGACCGGGCAGAGGGTGTTTTAGACCCTAACGGGAGCCTTTTGGGGGAAGGGGACTTGGTTTTGGCCTGGTATAGAGTTTTTGTTTTTGTTTTTGTTCTTTTGGCGCTGCCGGCGTCAGTTTCGGCCGCAATAGGAAAGGTTCTGAGCGTCCAGCAAGGTGCTGAAGTAATTCGTTCGGGAAAGACCATCACATTGCGCGAAGGCATGGAAGTTGTCTCGGGTGACACAATCGCCACAAACCGGTCTGGTGTTGTTCAGTTGATATTCGCGGATGAGACCAAAATTGCCGTCGGACCGAATGCGCGCATGGTTCTGGATGTGACTATGTTGCGGAGCAACCGAAAGGCAAAGAGTTTCGCGGTGCAGGCCTTAGGTGGGAGTTTTAGGTTTATCTCAGGAAAGAGCCGAAAAAGAGCTTATTCTGTAGAGACGCCTCAGGCCACGATGGCGGTGCGTGGAACGACATTCGATATGTGGATTGTACCAGGAACTCAAAGCGCCATGCTTGTTCTGGAAGGCACAGTGCGTATGTGCGGTCGACGGGGTTCTTGCCGCTCAACCGGGCGCCAGTGCAGCCTTTTTGCGACCACCCAGAATGGAAGTGTGGGTCGTCCGGCTGATCCTGACCAATACGATTTGGCCCTGAAGAACGGGTTTCCTTTTGTTCAATCCCAAATAAGCCTGCTGACACCTCTGCAGGTCGATGTTGGTGGATGTTCTGGGGAATCTGCACCTCTGCCGGTTCAAAAATCTGACGCCCCAGAACCGCGACCCGAACGCCCACAAAGAGCCGCTTTCCGGGCCGAGGTGTCATCAGATCCACCAAGTGAAGCCCCTGCTCCTGAACCTGCTTCTCCTGAGCCTCGAGCCCCAGAACCTCCTGCCCCAGAACCGCCGGCTTCCGAACCGCCCGCGTCTGAACCTCCGGCACCCGAGCCCGAGGCAGCGAGAAATCGGTCGGGCCATCAGGACGGTTCTAATCCAGCGGGGCAAACCGGCAACTCCGGCGGCTATGACAACCCTGGAAAGGGGAAGGGTCCCGGGCATGGGAAGGGTAAAGGTAAAAAGGGCAGCACCTGAACGCTGATGCCACCTGCCACAATCGGAGGCTGAAGTGACCGTTAAGTCCAAAGAAAAAACAAGCCGCAGACGCGCATTTCGTCTGGTCGGTCTGGGATTGATCATGCTGGGTTGCTTCATTCGAGTTTTGGATCCCTATCCGGTACGAATGACGCGATTGATATACTTCGATATTTTGCAACGCATTTCACCGCGAGAGTATAACCCTGATCTCCCTGTTCGGGTCTTGGATATTGACGAACAGTCACTTGCAAATTGGGGGCAGTGGCCTTGGCCGCGAACCTTATTGGCACAGATGGTCCAGAACCTTGGAGAAAACGGTGCGGCGGCAATTGCCTTTGATATGCTGTTTGTCGAGCCTGACAGGTATTCTCCTGCCCGGTTGCTTAATGACCCGGCGCTTGATGGAGTTTTAACGGTAGAACGCCATGCGCAGAAAGTTGACTATGATGTTCTGTTTGGGCTTGAGGTTGCCCACTGGCCAGTCGTGATGGGCACCGCTGCAAGGCATGCCAGCGAAGGAAGCCGAATGACTGCAAAGGCGGGCATAATAGAGATCGGCGAAAGTCCGACATCAGGACTGATTTCTGTGCCTCACTGGACCCCAATTGCCCCCCCGCTGGGCCGTAGCGCGGCCGGGATTGGGGGTGTGAATGTGTCACCGTTAGGAGGAACAGGGGTTATCAGAAGCGTTCCTGTGCTGTGGGGTGGGCCAGAAGGGGCGCTGCCAAGTTTGGGCATCGAAGCACTGAGAATTGCATTGGATGCGCCGTACATTTTGGTCGAAGGCTCATCTGACGAGGCTGGTATCGTGCTTGCGGTTGAGATTGGCGACTTTCGGCTGCCTACAACAGAGAACGGCGAGGTTTGGGTTAGGTACAGGCGGGACCAGCCTGATCTGTATCTGTCAGCGGATGCCATTATGCAGAACCCGAACGACCCTGATTTGCGCTCAGAAATCGAAGGTCGGATTATTTTGGTGGGTACATCTGCGGCTGGGCTGTTTGACATGCACCAAACATCGCTTGGCGAGTCCGTGCCGGGGGTTTCGATTCATGCCCAAATCCTCGAGCAGATCCTGACCGGAGAGATGCTAAGCAGATCAGATGTTACTGCCGCTTTGGAGTTACTGTCATTCGTATTGTTGGGTCTTATAGTAATCGCTGTGATGTCAAGTTTTGGAGCAGTTACATCATTTGTCGCGGGGGGAGTGGCGGCTGCTGTGGTTCTTGGAACCAGCTGGCTGGCATTTCAAAATCAGCTCGTTTTATTCGATGTGACATTCCCATTGATGGGTGGGATGGCCAATTTTGGGTTGTTGGCAGGGTACCTTTTCATCTCGACCGAGCGAGAAAAGCGCGAGATTCGACAGGTTTTTTCTCATTACGTTGCACCTGAAATTTTAGACGAGATGGAGCTGTCGGGCCACCGGCTGCAACTGGGTGGTGAGACCCAAGAAATTACTGTGATGTTCAGCGATATCCGCGGTTTCACACCATTGTCCGAGTCCGTGTCGGCCACGGATCTTGTCACTTTGCTGAACGAGCTGTTTTCGCAATTGGGCGATCAGATTCTGCATGAGCGTGGAACAATTGATAAATTCATCGGTGACGCGGTCATGGCTTTCTGGAACGCACCGCTGCCGGTTGAAGATCATCCATGTCGGGCGGCGCATGCAGCGCTGCGGATGCGGGCTGCGCTGACAGAATTCAACGAGTCAGAGGCGATGCGCGACAGACAACCGATTGCACTTGCGACCGGGTGCGCGACTGGCTGGGCTTGCGTGGGGAATATTGGGTCGCGAAGCCGATTCAACTATACCGTTATCGGTGATGTTGTGAATGTGGCTGCCCGTATCGAGCAGAATTGCCGACACGTGGATTATGACATCTTGGTTTCGGCATCGGTGAACAACGCTGCGCGTTTCGATCTCGCCATGCTGGAAGCAGGGTTTGTCGATCTAAAAGGAAAAAGCGACCCTGAACCCGTTTTCGTTTTGGTTGGTGACAAATCTCTTGCAGAAACCGAAGGATTCCAAACCCTGCAAACTGCACATGAGCATTTGATTGCGGCTATTCGAGACCGAAACGCGCAGGATGAAGTTTCTGAGCTTTGCGCGGAGTGCACCGCGTTGTCCGAAATTGTCGAACCTGGTTTAAAGAGGTTCTACCGGGCCTTACCCGGCCGGATGGCAGATTTCCGTTTAGATGCACAGACGACACGCGTTGAATTCAGCCATCGCGGCACCCTACGCAAAGTGGCGGGTATACGCGCAACGTCCTGATTAATAAAAAGCAAACGGGTCACTGCATTTATGATGCAGTGACCCGTTTCATTCGGTCAGATGGATCGGTCTCGCCCCCTCGAATACCATCTAAAACAAAACCGAGTAAAAAATTCGATGTATTCGAGAATGATCTGACACCTTGCCGGAACACCTTATTAATGTATCACAATACCAGTGCTGGCAGTGAAGCAGTTCACATTGACTTAGATTATTCGCGCTCGAACCAGTCAAAAAATCCGGCGCCGGCTCTTTTCTTCAACCATTGGGCAAGTTCCAGCCCCAGATCGGCGGCGTCTTCCGTGGGCCCCGTAACAGAATCGGCGATCACCTCAGACCCGTCTGGGCGCAAAACCTCGCCACGCAGGTAAATCTGGCCATTGTCCAGTTCTGCCAGCCCCGCAATTGGCGTCTCGCAGGATCCATCCAGCCCGGCCAACAGGTTGCGTTCGGCCAAAAGACGCGCTGCTGTCTGAGGGCAGTGAATCGACTGAAGCATTTCTGCAGAGCGAAAATCGTCCTGACGCCGTTCGATTCCGATAGCCCCTTGAGCGATGGCAGGCAGCATTTCGTCAGTAGAAATTGCCGTTGCCGGAATCTCCTCCATCTTAAGGCGACGTAGTCCGGCCATCGCAAGGAATGTGCAATCCGCTACGCCTTCCGCCAACTTCTTCAATCGCGTTTGAACATTTCCTCGAAACTCGACCACCCGCAGGTCTGGCCGGCGGTGCAATATCTGCGCGCGCCGCCGCAGTGAAGACGTGCCAACCACTGCGCCTTCGGGCAAAGAGCCAATCTCACCCAATCGCGGTGAGATGAATGCATCGCGCACATCTTCGCGTGGAAGATAAGTGTCCAGCAGCAACCCCGTTGGCTGTGCAACTGGCATGTCCTTTGTCGAGTGTACTGCAATGTCTATGTCACCGCACAGCATCGCCTCTTCGATTTCTTTGGTGAATAGACCCTTGTTCCCGATCTCTTTCAATGGGCGGTCTGCGTCGATCATCGCGCGATTGTCGCCCGTCGTTTTAATTACCACGATTTCAAAGGCATCAGCGGGCAATTCAAAGGCATCTTTCAGCCGCTGACGTGTCTCATAAGCTTGCGCCAGGGCCAACGGCGATCCGCGCGTTCCGATTTTAAGGGGCGATGCCGGTGATGGGAGAGTCAGGTTCATGAGTCCAGCTTTAGTCGCGTCACATTGCCCTGACAATGGGGGCAGCGCTTGACAAATTGACGCCGAAGGCGGACCCGTTGCGGCAAGTAGGAGGAATGGAGGCATGCATGGCCGAGAAAAAGAAATTGCTGCGGGCGTTGGCGGGCAAGGTTCAGGATGTGCCTCCCATTTGGATGATGCGTCAAGCGGGCAGGTATCTGCCTGAATACCGAGCCACACGCGCCCAAGCGGGAGATTTCCTATCGCTGTGTTACAATCCGGAACTGGCGGCCGAGGTGACATTACAACCTATCCGACGTTACGGGTTCGATGCAGCGATACTGTTCGCTGATATCCTTTTGGTGCCGCAGGCGCTGGGTGCTGACCTTTGGTTCGTTGCGGGCGAAGGACCGCGCTTGTCCACAATCTCACGGCAGGCAGAATTTGATTTACTCAATCCTGCAAGCGAAATTCACGATACCCTTTCACCAATCTACGAAACGGTTCGCATCCTTGCGCGCGAACTTCCCCCGGAGACAACGCTGATAGGGTTCGCTGGCGCGCCTTGGACGGTCGCGACATACATGATTGCCGGACGCGGTACACCTGATCAAGGTCCTGCCCATGCACTGAGGCAGGAAAACACGGCTCTTTTTGAGGCTTTACTCGACCGGATCACCTTTGCCACCATCGAATATTTGTCAGCGCAGATCGACGCTGGCGTGGAAGTCGTTAAGATATTCGATAGCTGGGCTGGGTCTCTCAAAGGGGAAGCATTTCGGAAATATTCGGTCGAGCCTTGTCGGATCATTACAAAAGCTATCAAAGAACGCTACCCGGGAATTCCCGTGATTGGATTTCCTCGCGAGGCGGGTGAGGGCTATGTGGGTTTTGCGCAAGCCACCGGTGTTGATTGCGTCGCCTTGGATAATTCCGTGTCGCCTGTTTGGGCCGCGAAACATGTTCAAGTAGACGGATGCGTTCAAGGAAATCTAGCTTCGTCACACATGGTCACGGGTGGGCAGGCACTGGTCAATGAAACCCGCGCGATTGTCGAAGCTTTTTCCAATGGGCCGCATATTTTTAATCTCGGCCATGGGATTACGCCGGATGCCGACCCTGATAACGTGCAGCTGATGATCGACACGGTACGCGGCAGGTAAACCCGCTATACTAAATTAGACAGATTTATTGGTTCTCGTTGGGGGCTTGGTGTCAATGCCGAGATCGGCCAGAATCTCATTCGTGTGTTCGCCACGGGTGGGTATTGGCCTCGGTTGCCATTTATGCGTTGAAAACCTTGGCGCGGCAGCAGCCTGTAGTGCGCCATCGAGTGTTTGCCATGTTCCGCGGGCCCGGTTCATTTCGTGATGCCGTGCTTCTTGCGGACTTAGAACAGGAGCGACACAGGCATCAGTGCCAGCAAACAGTTTTGCCCATTGATCGCGCGATTTAGTGGAAAAAAGTTCGGCCAAGCGTTCCGTCAACTCTGGCCAAAGTGCCGCGTCAAACTGGTTTTGAAACTTTGGGTCACCAGAAAGATCAAGCAGCTTCAAGAATTCCGCATAGAATTTTGGCTCGAGGCACTGGACTGAGATGTGCTTGCCATCCGAGCAAGTATAACAACGGCTCCAATGTGGCCCGTCCAAAAGGCTATTACCACGTGTCTCTGATAAGCCGCCAACTTGGCCAAGGCTCATCAGCAAGTTCATCAAATGGGCAGAGCCGTCATATATGGCTGCGTCAACTACGGTGCCGCGACCGGTCTGCTGGGCATTCAACAGGGCAGCAAGAATCCCCGTAACCAGATACATTGCACCTCCGCCTATGTCGCCAACAAGTGTTGCAGGGGTCTGAGGAACCGAGCCTGGGGCAGAGGCGTACCAAAGCGCGCCTGACAGGGCGATATAGTTCAGGTCGTGGCCGGCGGTTTCCGAGTTTGGGCTGTCCTGACCCCAGCCTGTCATACGCCCGTAAACCAGTTTGGGGTTTTCGGCCAGGCACATTTCGGGCCCCAATCCTAACTTCTCCATTACGCCAGGTCTAAAACCTTCGATCAGCGCATCGGAAGAGGCGATGAGGCGTCGGGCGATTTCAAGATCGCCCTGTTCCTTCAGGTTCAGTTCAACGGATCGTTTTCCCCGATCCAACAGAGACCGATCAGGTGTGGCGGGTGTCACAGGTCCACCCGCCCGGTGTATCGTGATCACGTCCGCGCCAAGATCGGCTAACAGCATGGCAGCGAACGGGCCAGGTCCTAAACCTTCGATTTCGATAATGCGTAATCCATCCAGCATAGCTGCCCTCCCGCAAAGTAGGGTTTCGTTCCAAGACCCGGAAAGCAAGCGTACATTGAACAGTCTACAGCCTTTGCGAACAGTCATGTGTGCGATTTTGATCTGTTCGCCCATGATTTGTCGCGGTAATGTGCACAGCGGAACGAGGACGAACATGAATACGATTTTGTCGATCAAGGATCTGCGCAAATCATATGCGGGCGGTTTTGAGGCGTTGAAGGGCGTTTCACTGGACATAAAAGAAGGGGAAATACTGGCTCTGTTAGGTCCAAATGGCGCCGGAAAAACGACTTTGATTTCAACAGTATGTGGTATTACGACGCCGACTTCGGGCGTTGTTACTGTGGGGGGGTACGATACTCAATCGGATTTCCGAGCAGCGCGTCAGATGATTGGATTAGTGCCGCAGGACATCGCGCTCGAACCCTTCGAAAAGGTTTGGAACACGGTGCGTTTTTCACGCGGGTTGTTCGGTTATGGCAAAGATAACGCCAAGATTGAAGATATTCTGCGCAAACTGTCGCTATGGGACAAACGCCGTAGTTCAATGAAGGAACTGTCGGGCGGTATGAAACGGCGCGTCCTGATTGCCAAAGCCTTGGCGCATGAACCTCGCGTGTTGTTTCTGGACGAACCCACCGCTGGCGTCGACGTAGAACTGCGAAAGGATATGTGGGCGATCGTGGCCGAATTGAAAGCGGCTGGTGTCACCATCATATTGACGACGCACTACATCGAAGAGGCCGAAGCTATCGCTGATCGAATTGGCGTTATTGACAAGGGCGAGTTGCTTTTGGTGCAGGACAAAGAGACGCTGATGTCTCAGATGGGAAAGAAGCAGATCGAGGTGACGCTGAACGAGCCCATCGACTCCATCCCGGACAGCCTGTCTGACCATCGGCTTTCGTTGAACGGCTCTGGCGATGTTCTAGTGTTTACCTATGACACCAACGCCGAACGTACTGGCATCACAACCTTGCTGAACGACGTCGCGCAAGCAGGCCTTGTGTTGAGGGACGTGCAGACCCGTCAGTCGAGCCTCGAGGAGATATTTGTCAACCTGGTGTCCGGAGAACCCGAATGAACTGGTCTGCGATTGCCGCAATCTATCGATTTGAAATGGGAAGGTTCTTTCGCACCTTGGCGCAAAGTTTTCTGTCGCCTGTTATTTCTACAACTCTCTATTTTGTTGTTTTCGGAACCGCCATTGGCAGCCGGATTCAAGAGGTCGAAGGCGTGCCATATGGCGCGTTTATTGTTCCCGGGCTGATAATATTGTCGGTTGTAATGCTGGCAATTTCGAACGCTTCATTCGCGATTTATTTCCCGAAGTTTCTGGGTACAATCTATGAACTGCTCTCGGCACCTGTTAATTTCATCGAAATCGTGATCGGCTATGTTGGGGCTGCGGCCACCAAGTCCCTATTTGTGGGCTTGGTGATTTTGGTGACTGCTACATTTTTCGTGGACATTCGTATTGAACACCCGTTTGCGATGGCAGCGTTTCTGATTTTGACGTGTTTAAGCTTTTCGTTACTGGGCTTTATTATCGGTATTTGGGCCGGCAATTTCGAACAGATGTCGCTGGTGCCGCAGCTTGTCGTCACGCCGCTGATTTTTCTGGGCGGCACATTTTATTCAATCTCAATGCTGCCGCCCATTTGGCAGACCATTACATTGTTCAATCCAGTGGTTTATCTGATCTCAGGCTTTCGTTGGTCATTCTACGGGTTGGCGGATGTGCCGATCGCTTTCAGTTTGCTAGCCATCCTGGCCTTTACCTGTGGGTGCCTTGCAATAGTTGGCTGGATCTTCAAAACTGGCTGGCGCATCCGCAGTTAGGGCGTTGCATTTTTGCCCATCGGATGTGTTAAATTGGTTTTCGTCGTGGATATGGCCCTCAGGTTCCCTTGTTTAAGCGTGAGGCGCACTCTACATCGGCACCCATGAAGTTCAGCCTGCCTTTTCTAAAAAAGTCCCCCCTTGTGGCCGTGATCCGTTTGTCCGGAGCTATTGGCATGGCCGGTCGTGCGTCTCTGAGCGACACGACGCTGGCCCCAATTCTGGAAAAAGCATTCCGCAAGGGTAAACCAGTCGCAGTTGCGCTCGAAATCAATTCTCCTGGAGGGTCTCCGGTTCAAAGTTCACTGATTGGAGCGCGGATCAGGCGTCTGTCAGACGAGCTGGAAATTCCAGTGTTTGCATTTGTCGAAGACGTGGCGGCGTCAGGTGGTTATTGGTTGGCAGCATCGGCTGACGAAATCTGGGCCGATGACTGCTCTGTCATTGGTTCAATAGGAGTTATTTCTGCGGGCTTTGGTGCCCATGTATTCTTGGCGCGGCAGGGGGTAGAACGCAGGGTTCATACTGCCGGTCAGTCAAAATCGATGTTGGACCCATTCGCCCCGGAAAAGAAAGAAGATGTCGAACGGCTAAAAACTTTGCTCGGCGATATCCACGAAAACTTTATCACGCACGTAAAAACACGTCGTGGAGACAAGCTGGATGGAAAAGCCGATTTGTTTGACGGTGAGATTTGGCTGGCTCGCAGGGCGCAGGAACTGGGCCTGATTGACGGGATTGCCCATTTGAAGCCGAAAATGCAGGAACGCTATGGAGAAAAAGTAAAATTCCGCCGCTACGGCCTGCGCAAGCAGATCTGGTCGCGCATTGGTGCTACTTTGACCCAGGACGCAATTGCCGGCCTTGAGGAGCGCGCAGCCTATGCGCGTTTCGGGTTGTAACGTGATCATCAAGGCCGTAACCCTTTTCCTGATTGCTATGGGGGTACTGGCGATGTTCGGCAAGCTTCGCTTTCCCGGACAACGCCGCCTGAAATCCGCTAAATGTCTGCGCTGCGGCCGTTTTCGAATAGGTAAAGGCCCTTGCGCCTGTGAAAAAGGAGGCCGCGGATGACGGCGTGGCTGCTTTCCGGCCTGGGGTTGCTTATCCTTTTACTGGCCGGAGACGCGCTGGTGCGCGGCGCGGTAAACCTCAGCCTAAGGTTAGGTGTACCCGCGCTTATTGTAAGTTTGACTATTGTGGCCTTTGGCACATCGGCCCCTGAACTATTGATTGCCATCAGTGCTGTTCAAGAAAATGCTCCGGGGATCGCGCTGGGTAACGTGGTCGGTTCGAACACGGCAAACATACTTTTGGTTTTGGGCGTTCCGGCCATGCTGGCCACTCTTCACACCAGCGAATGTGACAGTCGCAAGAACTATGTATTCATGTTGATTGCATCGGTTCTGTTCATCGCCTTGGCATTTCTTGGTGTCTTTACATTGCTCAGCGGGGTAATCCTGCTTGCTGCCTTGGCGTTGGTTCTTGCAAACGCTTTTCGTGAAGCGCACGCGCACCGCAGTGCTTGTGCTGCTGAAGAAGAATTGGAAGGGTTGGAAGAGGCCGACCCGGATATGCCTTACTGGAAACTGTCGATCTACCTGATCCTCGGGTTGATCGGACTACCGATGGGTGCCCATCTGCTGGTGGAAAACGCAACCGTCATAGCTCTCACATACGGTGTGAGCGAAACTGTGATTGGTTTGACACTGGTCGCAGTTGGAACATCGTTGCCGGAACTTGCGACCACTGTGATGGCTGCTTTGCGCAGGCAGGCGGACGTGGCGTTGGGCAATGTGATCGGTTCGAACATGTTCAATCTATTGGCCATTATCGGCATTGCCACTTTGTTCGGTCGCATCCCTGTAGACCCAGAATTTTTGCAGTTCGATCTTTGGGTGATGTTGGGTGCGTCGCTGTTGCTGGTACCATTCGTGTTCTTCAAAAAGGACATTACCCGCGTGTGGGGCATGGTATTGACGATGTTATATTTGGTGTATGTCGTCATTCTTCTGGCGTGATCTGACCTAGGGAGGCCACGATGCCCAAAGCTTTGGTAACTGGTGCTGGGCGGCGATTGGGTCGTTCTATGGCGATTTATCTTGCAGAACGCGGTCATGACGTTGCAATCCACTACGCTTCTTCGCGCGAGGCGGCAGAGGATACCGCCGACAAGATCAAAGCGCTTGGTCGGTCCGCGATCGCATTGAAGGCCGACTTGTTGGATGAAAATCAAGTCCATTCACTGTTGCCCCGTGCCGCAGAGGCGCTGGGTGGTCCGGTAACCTGCCTGGTGAACAACGCGTCGATTTTTGAATACGACAATATTCACACTGCAACACGCCGCAGTTGGGATCGCCATATCGACAGCAACCTGAGAGCTCCATTCGTTTTGACACAGTCTATGGCCGAACAGGGACTTGAACCGATTGTTGACAACGAGGGAGAGCCGGTCGCAACGGGCTTGATCGTAAACATGGTCGACATGCGGGTACGAAAACTGACACCAGAATTCAT
This sequence comes from Ruegeria sp. BHSA163, assembly GCF_059613365.1. NCBI lineage: Bacteria > Pseudomonadati > Pseudomonadota > Alphaproteobacteria > Rhodobacterales > Roseobacteraceae > Ruegeria > Ruegeria sp. BHSA163. Next base: position 49,030 of record NZ_JBXWSJ010000014.1, on the reverse strand, counting down.
GACGTACACTATCGCCAAAATGGGGTTGTGGGCTTTGACGCGCACGACCGCTCAGGCACTCACACCTGCGATCCGCGTAAATGCGATCGGCCCTGGCCCGACTTTACAAGGCCACCGTCAAAGCGAAGCCCACTTCAAGGCCCAGAGAAAAAATACGGTTTTGGAGCGGGGCGCAAACCCTTCAGATATTACCGCGGCACTGGGGTATTTTTTGGACGCTCATGCGGTCACCGGGCAGTTGTTATGCGTCGATGGCGGTCAACACCTCGTTTGGCAGACGCCGGATGTTCTTGGCGTGGAATAGACATATTCGCTTCAAGTTTTGCACCGCTCGCGGCTTTGTTACACTTGCGTTACAAAAATGTCTTTTTTTTCATATACTTGTTTTACACATAAAAAAATACTCAATAATTTCAAATAGTTAAAATAGCGCCCAATTTTTAGGCAGTTCAGCGAAAGGACAGTAATTTAAGGGGATTTCGACAAACCCAAAAACTTATCTGCGTAGTTATCCACAGAAACCGTGGATTTGTTTTCTCTTGATCTAAGGCGCACAAGATTGCAGCCATTGCCAGAGAATCATATCTCATGACTATGACGAACCAGAACGAATCGACTTCGGAAACTCAGCCATCAGGTTATGCCTGCATCCAGAGATATGTGAAAACGCTGGACAGTTCGCCTGGCGTCTATCGCATGTTGGATAGCGAGAGCAGAGTCCTTTATGTAGGCAAGGCCCGAAACCTGAAAGCGCGGGTATCCAATTACGCTCGTCCAGGTCATTCTGGTCGGATCGAGAGGATGATCGCCGCTACAGCCTCGATGATGTTCTTGACTACCCGCACTGAAACCGAAGCTCTGTTGCTTGAGCAGAACCTGATCAAGCAACTAAAGCCAAAGTACAACGTGCTGCTACGTGATGACAAAAGCTTTCCAAATATTCTGGTGGCCAAGGATCATCCTTTTCCTCAGATAAAAAAGCACCGGGGTGCAAAGAAAGAAAAGGGCGCTTACTTTGGCCCCTTCGCCAGTGCAGGTGCTGTGAACCGGACCCTCAATCAGCTTCAAAAGGCATTTCTGCTGCGAAACTGTTCGGATTCGATGTTCGACAGTCGTACGCGGCCCTGTCTTCTCTATCAGATCAAGAGGTGCTCGGGTCCATGTGTCGGGTTGATCTCGGACAAAGAATACCGCGAAAGTGTCAAAGATGCAGAGCGGTTCTTGTCTGGGCGATCTACTAAAGTTCAGGAAGAGCTGGCCGAACAGATGATGGCGGCGTCCGAGGCGATGGAATTTGAGCGTGCTGCCAGTCTTCGGGATCGAATTCGGGCTTTAACGCAAGTTCAAACCAGCCAAGGAATCAATCCGCGCGGTGTTACCGAGGCGGATGTAATCGGACTGTTCATGGACAGCGGACAGGCCTGTGTACAAGTTTTCTTCATCCGGGCCAACCAGAACTGGGGCAACCGAGATTTTTATCCGCGTGTCGGGCCAGATGTTTCTGCGGCAGAGGTCATGGAAGCGTTTCTGGGGCAATTCTACGACAATAAGGAACCACCGCTTCAGTTGATCTTGTCTGATGCAATCGAGAACGCAGACCTCATGCAGGAAGCATTGTCTGAAAAAGCTGGTCGCAGGGTCGAAATTTTAGTGCCACAGCGTGGAGAAAAACAAGAACTGGTCGCTGGAGCCTTGCGAAATGCGCGCGAATCTTTGGCCCGCCGCATGTCGGAAACTGCCACGCAAGCCAAGCTGTTGCGCGGCTTGGCCGAGGCATTCGATCTAGACAACCCTCCTGAACGGATAGAGGTGTACGACAACTCGCATATCCAGGGCACCAATGCGGTGGGCGGTATGATTGTGGCCGGCCCTGAGGGCTTTATTAAAAACTCTTATCGCAAGTTCAATATCCGCGGTGACGACCTGACACCAGGCGACGACTTTGGAATGATGAAAGAGGTTCTGACGCGCCGCTTTACACGCCTTCAGAAAGAAGATCCGGATCGAGACAAGGGTCATTGGCCGGACCTGTTGTTGATAGACGGAGGGGCAGGCCAGGTCAGTGCAGTGCATGAAATCATGGCGCAGCATGGGGTGGAAGACATCCCGATGATCGGTGTAGCCAAGGGTGTAGACCGGGATCACGGCAAGGAAGAGTTCCATCGATTTGGCCAGCGACCCTTTGCACTAAAACGAAACGATCCTGTTCTGTATTTTATTCAACGATTGCGGGATGAGGCCCACCGTTTTGCTATCGGAACACATCGCGCCAAGCGGTCAAAAGCCGTAGGTGCCACCCCGTTAGATGAAATACCCGGGGTTGGCGCCGCGCGAAAACGCGCGCTGCTGGCGCATTTTGGCAGCGCCAAAGCAGTCAGCCGCGCCAATCTGGCCGACTTAAGAGCAGTGGACGGAATTTCAGCAGGCCTTGCGCAAAAGGTCTATGACTTCTTTCATGAAAAAGGTTAGTGGTATCTGCCGCGCCAAAGGATGTAGAGACCCGAGGCTACGATCAGGGCGCTTCCGATCCATATAGTTTGATCCAATCGCTCGCCGAACAAAAACACGCCCAAACCGATACCGAACAGAAGGCGTGAGTATCGAAACGGTGTCACCGCCGACACTTCGCCCGTTCTCATTGCCTTCATCAGAGACGCATATGCCATTGTACCGAACATCACCGCGCCCGCTAGGTAAAAACCGGAATCAGAGGAAAGAGGTTCTGCAGGAACGCCTTCCACAAAGCGATAGAAAAACCCGGCGACAATGACGCTGAGAAAACCGTAAAATCCCAACAAATCGGTTCCCAGTTGCGCAGGTGCCGCGCGGCTGGCCAGATCTCGACCGGCCAAACCCAGCATTCCGAAAACTGCCAACAGCGATAGAATTGAGAAGCTGTCACCGGTTGGTTGGATGACAACAATTACACCGGCCATGCCGACAAAGATCGCGCTCCATCGGCGCCAACCGACTGTTTCGCCAAAAATCAGAGCGGCCCCTGCGACGACGACTAATGGTGCGGCTTGTAGTATCACAGTAGCCGAAGACAACGGCGTCAAGGCGACGGCCAGAACATAGAACAACCGACCGAGAACCTCAAAAAACGCTCGGATGAGCATCGGGCGGGAAAGAACAGCCCTTTGAAACAGTCGCGAACCTCGCAGCGTCGATATCGCGCCGAATACAGCAGATCCACCCAACCCGAAATAGACCAGAACTTGCCAAACAGGCAGTGACTTGGACATTCCTTTGAGGAAAGCATCTTCAATGGCGAACCCGGCCATCGCTGTAATCATCCAAATACTGCCAATCAGGTTCGATCGGGAATTAGTTAGAACTTGAGCTGTCATCTTGGATGCTTCATTGGCCTGATTCACGCGGCAATCTGACGCCAATCGTGGCGGAGGCCAAGTCCAATTTCGAACGCACCTGACAGATGCGGCGCTTTGACCAAGCCCATGTGATCGGTATAGTTTTTTGCTGCACCGTCTTTTCTGTCCGGAACCGGCGATGTAGGCTCCGCTGCATGAAATGGAACTTGCCCAATATCCTTACGATACTGCGCCTGCTTGCCGCGCCAGGCCTGGCGGTGATGTTTCTGTACTTCACTCGCCCCTATGCGGACTGGTTTGCGCTAATCCTGTTTTTGTCAGCTGCAATCACCGACTGGTTTGATGGATATCTGGCCCGCGCTTGGAAACAAGAGACCAAGATTGGCGCTATGTTGGACCCTATCGCCGATAAGGCGATGGTTGTAATCGCGCTTATGATCCTAGTGGGCTATTCAACTGAACATTGGACACCTTGGCTGGTTCTTCCAGCAACTGTGATCTTATTCCGAGAAGTTTTTGTTTCTGGCCTGCGCGAGTATTTGGGAGACGTGGCCGGAACATTGAAAGTCACGAAACTGGCAAAATGGAAAACAACCGCGCAGATGGTTGCCATCGCAATAATGTTCTCACAGGGTATTTTTGAACACTATGCAGTGATGGCGACCTACGGCATGGATGCTGATTTGGTCGAACAAGTTATCGCCGGACAAGTTGAGGATGTGAACAATTTACGCTGGCACCTCAGTGGAATGTACTGGTCCGGACAGGTCGGGCTGTGGCTGTTGTGGATTGCCGCTGCGCTGACATTGATCACGGGTTATGACTACCTACGTAAAGCCATGCCTCATCTGAAGGAGAGCTAGTGGATGGATGTGCTGTATTTCGCTTGGGTTCGCGAACGCATCGGAATTCCAAAAGAACGGGTGGAGACCAGGGCTGCCACGGTCGCGGAATTGGTGGCAGAGCTAAGTGAGCGCGAAGATCGCTACGCCGCCGCATTCGCGGATATCTCAGCTTTGCGCGTGGCACTTGATCAGGAGTTGGCTGACTTCGATGCACCGCTTTCCGGTGTGCGCGAAGTGGCTTTTTTTCCGCCAATGACTGGTGGATGACCAAATGCGTATCGCGGTTCAGGAAGAACAATTTGATCTGGGGGCCGAGGCTAATTCATTCGCCCGGGGTAACGTTGCGCATGGAGCTATCGTTACATTCACAGGTGTGGTGCGCGATCTTGCAACCGGCGATTTGGATGTAATGGAAATTGAGCATTATCCCGGCATGACTGAAAGGGCCTTGACGAAGATCGCTCAGGAGGCGCAGAAAAGATGGTCCTTAGGCGACGTGCTGGTGATCCACAGGCATGGGCGTCTTGAGCCAGGAGAGCGGATCATGATGGTCGCCACCGCGGCGCCGCATCGCAAAGATGCGTTCGAGGCAGCAGAGTTTCTGATGGATTATCTTAAATCCCGTGCGCCTTTCTGGAAAAAGGAAATCACCAGGTCGGGTGCGGAATGGGTCGCAGCCAGGGATGAGGATGAAAACGCTTTGGGCCGCTGGTAGCGTCGTAAAACATATCGCGCGAGCGTTTAGTCCGAGTCTCTGATCCGCCCGCGCAGTTCATCGGCCTCTTGACGCGCAGCGCGAAGTCCGTCCATCGCAGCGGTCAGTTCCGCCTCAGTCTGGGTCAGTTGGTTCGTAAGTTCGGCCTCACGCTGCTGAAGGTAAGTAATTGCCTGATCCCGCGTCTCTTCGGCTTCATGCAGCTCTTGGCTCATGCGATCCAAATCGGCCACATCGCTTTGGCGGACACGCGACAGACGATGGGCCAGCCAGTTGGCGAACCATCCCATGCAAAAGGCCGCGAACAAGATAATGGCAGTGGCTATTATGAATTCAGTTCGGTTCAACTTGCAGATTCCCTGTTTCCGCGTCGGGCGTTGCATCGTCCGTTGGTTCGGCTTCTATCGCTTCAAGTTCGGATTCCAATGCCTCTAGTCCAGATTCATTGTTTGTACCGGGTTCAGGGCGAACAAGCCGGAATTCAATCCGTCGGTTTTCTTCTCGACCCTCTTCTGTGTCGTTATCGGCAATGGGCTGCGTTTCGCCATAACCCACCGCAGTATAACTGGACGTTGGGATTCGCCGCCCTCTTAGTTCCGTCAGAATGGATTGCGCGCGGGACTGGCTGAGCTGAAGGTTCATCTCTTCGCGACCCTGACTGTCGGTATGACCTTGGATTTCCATCCTTATCGGTCCGCACTCTCGCAGGATATCGGCAATCTGGTTCACTGTGTCACGCGACTCTGCGGCAATTGTGGCCGACCCGGGTTCGAACGCGATTTTGCTGGCGGATTGAATTTCCGCTATCTGCTCTTCGCACTGCTCAGGGTCGGGCAGAGCGTCTTCCGGTTCAGGCGGTGCCTGATAGGCAATTAGCAGGTTGAAATCCTGTGCATCGCCCAGCTGTTCTGATAGTTGCCCTGCGATCCGGGCTTTTGCTTGGGGATCGTGGGTTATGCCCGAAAGTTCGACATAGTCGGGGGTTACTGTTAATGCTCCGTTATTCAGCTGTGACAGTGCATCAAGTCCGGCCAGTACTCGTACGGACCAGTCTTCCGGCAGGTCAGACACTAAACGGGTCGCGGTGTATACTTGGTTGGACCCAAATGCCGCTTTTGCAAAGCTGTCGACCATGTCCCGCAAGGCTTCATCTTCAAGACGCCCGCGCAATTGCACAAGGCCTTCGGGACTGCGCGTCGCGGTAAACTCGACTGGGCCACTCTGTTCCTGAGTTTCCGGTTCGGTCAGAACGGCATGAAGAACAAATACGTCTGGCAATGCTGTTTCAAGTTCTCCGACCACGCGATCAAAAAGGGCGGGGTCGGTATCCTGTGCGGCCACCAGTGTGACGTCTGCGTCAGAAAGAGTAACGGATCCGCGCCCCAATTCGGAAAGTGCGCGAATGCTTAGCTGAGCGGCGCTGGCCCATCGCGGAGAGGGTACGCCCAATCCAATCGTGCAGTCGTGTGGTCCCGTTAAACCAGCTTTCTTGGCCGCCTCTAATATACTGGCGCGCGCTGTTTCGTCTTGGGCAGAACAAGCGTCGAACTGCCCTCCTGCTTCGTTGATCAGATAGCGCAAAGTGAACGGAGTTATGACCGGCCTCGGTGCGGAAATAGATAGCCCAATACGCAGGCTGGGTGGCGCAGCACGGGTCAGCTCCTGTTCCAACCGTTCTTTTTCCTGTTGGCTATCAGTAATCGCGGTGATCCGGACCAACCCGGGGCTTGCAGAAATCTTGGACCTAGGCAGTTTTGATAGCGCCGCGACAGCAAAAGTTACTGCGTCATCCCACCCCTTTGGTTCGGGGTAATCCGCGGTTTCCATAAGGTCCGAAACGCTAACACCGGGGTTCAAGCGTTTTAGGTTGTCGATCAGAGCGCCGCGGTCCTCGCTTGCGGGGATCAAACCAATCAACGAAATTCCATTATCGTTGCGCAAGATCTCGGCCGAGAATCGGGGCGGGTTCAGATTGGCTGTCGGTGCAACTTCCATTTCGTCGATCACGCGCGAAGTGTCGACCTCGGTTCCGGCTGCAGTCAGCGCGTTGAACCGGGTCGCTTCCGTTGGGGCCGTTCCTGTCAAAACAACACGCAAACCGTCCGATTGCACTTCGGCCCAGCCATGACCCTGCAGGTCCAGCGCCCGGCGTACAGCCAGTTCAGAGGCGTCTTCGATCCGTGTGACAGCCAAGCCTGCACCCACAACGGATATCATGGCTGATATGACAAAAAACACGGCAACGGCGATTGCGTATGGCAGGCGCATGGGGTGAATTGTGACTCCTCGGTCGTCTGGCATCGGACTCATACAGACCCCGGGCCGGAGGTTCAATCAGAGCAATAGTGCGACGCAAAGGAAGATAAGCGGAATAAGGCCGGTGTCCCGGTTGGCGCGAAATAATTGCAATAATTTCGCGTTGTCTTCAGTGTCCAGACCGCGCAGTTGCCACGCCATATGCCACCCCATTGCCCACGGCCCTGCCAGCGCGACCGCCAAAGCAAGTAGCGAGGCCCGCGGCAATGCAGCGTCGATAATGGCAAGTGCCATCAGACTTACGGTAAGAACCAGAAAATACTTGAGCCATCTGGCTGTATCGACGCCAAACAGGCGAGCGGTGGATTTCACACCAATCAATTCATCGTCTTCAGCGTCCTGATGAGCGTAGATCGTATCATAAAACAGGGTCCACGCGATTCCTGACAAGTAAAGGGTGATTGCAGGCCAACCTATAGTCCCTGTATGGGCGGCCCAGGTCAGCAGAACGCCCCAGTTGAAAGCTAATCCAAGAAACACCTGCGGCCACCAAGTGAATCGTTTGGCAAACGGATAGATGGTCACGGGCAGCAAGGACAGTACACCCATTGCGATGGCTGCGCGGTTGAAAGTCAACAGAATTGCCAGTGCAAACAAACATTGAAGTACCATCCAAATTATCGCCTGCCGCACACTGACCTGGCCCGAAGGGATCGGTCGTGACAGTGTCCGCTCGACCCGGGCGTCGATGTCACGGTCCGTTATGTCGTTCCAAGTGCAACCGGCCCCTCGCATCAAGAACGCTCCAATAGCGCAACCTGCCGCAATCCAAAGGTCGCTCCAACGCGCGTCTCCACGGCTGAGGATTGCCAATGCTAATCCCCACCAGCAGGGGATCAGCAGCAGCCAGGTGCCAATAGGTCGATCAGCCCGAGACAAACGCAAGTAAGGGCGCGCAAAGGCCGGAGCGTGGGTATCCACCCAGTTTCCCGTGACGGCATCGGCAACTTGACCGTCTGGTGTTGGCGCATTGCCTTGCATATGTAAGGTCCCATGAACGCAAAAATCAGATTGTATGTAGATCACCCTTTGGGTCAGGGGCAATCGGTTCCTTTGACGCGTGACCAGGCGCATTACCTGTTCGGGGTGATGCGGCTGTCCCTTGGTGGCCCAGTTGCCCTGTTCAACGGTCGCGATGGTGAATGGATGGCCGAGATTGTCGAAGCCGGCAAAAAAGGGGGCGTTCTGATCTGCTTAAAGCAGACCAAGCAACTTCAATTGCCGCCCGATCTATGGTTCTTGTTTGCGCCAATCAAAAAGGCACGTACCGATTTCATCGTTGAAAAGGCGGCGGAAATGGGCGCGGCGCGGATCGTGCCGGTGCAGACGCAATTCACCAATTCCGAGCGCATTCGCCAAGATCGTTTACAATCCCATGCAATCGAGGCTGCGGAACAATGTGGTGGGACTTTTGTGCCAGAGGTCGTTGACCTGAAACGTCTTGATTCGGTTTTGGACTCTTGGCCCGAAAATCGCCAATTGATGTTCTGTGATGAGGCCGAAGCAGGTGCGGCCTTGCATCTAACTGCTACAGAGAAAGGTCGTCCTTGGGCCATTCTGATCGGCCCGGAGGGGGGGTTTTCTGAACGTGAACGCGCGCGGCTGGCGGCGTTACCCTTTGCCCACGTAGTTAGCCTTGGGCCGCGTGTCTTGCGTGCGGATACCGCGGCAGTCGCTGCATTGACCATGTGGCAACAGGTATTGGGGGATTGGACTTGACTCCCCCACCCAGGCTTCATGTTTTGACGGCTACGCAGTCTGACAACGCGGTTATACTGCGCCGAGGACCTTCAGCTCAGGTTGCGGCGTTGTCTTGGGATCGGCGCAGGAACAAGGTAGAATTGGGTCGATGGATCAACGGGCGTATCCATGAATATCGGTGCGACCTGTCCCCCGACGGCAAGCATCTTGTTTACTTTGCTTGCCATGGTTCCAGGTGTTGGACCGCAGTATCCAGAACACCATGGTTGGCGGCCATCGCGTTCTGGCCGCAGGCGGACAGTTGGTTCGGCGGTGGTGCATTCACGGATGAGGGTGCGCTGTGGCGTAATGGGGCAGCTGCGGAAGATCATCTGCCCGATGGACTTGTCCCGGCCCCGATTGATGCTTATCCGCAGTCTACCGATGGATTTCACATGGGGGATCTGGCTGCATCCCGATTGGAACGGCGAGGCTGGAACCGTATTGAAGGTGCGCGATACGAGACGGTTCTGCAGCTCGAGCTTTCCTCTGGATTTGCCTTGCGCCAGAGTTTTTCACTGGGCCGCAAGAACAGGGCAATGATCTCAAGCAGTTATGCTTTGATCGCTCCTGGTGAAGAGAATATTGCTGATTTGAATGGGTGGGAGTGGGCGGACTTTTTTGAAAACAAAATTCAATGGGCCGAAAAAGGAGCGATCTGGCAGGCCAAAATATCACGCGAAGCGGGTCTTGTTGAACGGCATTTGGTATACGATCTGACGCCAATGAGATTTGAAGCCATCAAGGCACCTTATACCGGAGTTGAGCAGTGAGTTTCATCAGACCCGAAGCCAAGTGGGCCCTTTGGCGCTGGCGCGAAGTGTTAACGGCGCTCTTTGTTTTTTTAATAGGCTTAAGCTGGATTAGCGGTCCCGGTGGGTTGTTGGGTTGGTTGGGCTGGGTCCTGATCGCCATTTCCATAGCTCTTGCCGTTATCGGAGTTCAACGCGTCCGTTTTCGCACAGGAGCCGGCGGGCCGGGTGTGGTGACCATTGACGAGGGCCAGATAACATATTTCGGTCCCCTCGACGGCGGTATCGTCGCCACGCAGGAAATCGAACGTTTGGCATTGGACCCTACTTCCAATCCGGCACTTTGGGTTCTGGATCAGCCCGGCCAACCCACGCTTCACATTCCAGTGAATGCGGAAGGGGCCGAAGCGTTGTTTGACGTGTTTTCCAGTCTGCCGGGACTAAAAACCGAGCATATGCTGTCGGAACTAAACGGCGGTTCTGAACACCCGGTCGTCATTTGGGAACGACGCCCATCGCGCCCCTTGCATGTTCGGCTGCATTGACACTGCCGCGGTTTAGGATAACCACTGGCCAACACGACTGACACAGCAAGATCGGAGCACGGTTCATGTCTATCCCTCAGTCCGGCGGCGGACCGATCGAACGCCATGAGCAACTGGCCGAATATCTGGAAGCCGGCTGTAAACCCAAAGTGGATTGGCGTATTGGCACCGAGCATGAAAAATTTGGCTACTGCAAGGACACGTTGAAACCTCTGCCTTATGAAGGTGAACGCTCAATTCTGGCGGTTTTGCAAGGCCTGCGTGATTTGCACGGTTGGGCGCCTGTTGAAGAAGGCGGCAAACTGATTGGCCTGGAAAAAGACGGGGCGAACGTTTCGCTTGAGCCGGGCGGTCAACTGGAACTATCAGGCGCGCCGCTTGAAACGATCCACGAAACCTGTGACGAGGTGAACGCGCATCTGCGCGATGTGAAAGACATTGCGGATAAAATTGGCGTTGGATTCATAGGTCTTGGTGCGGCTCCGATATGGACACATGAAGACATGCCATTGATGCCTAAAGGGCGTTATCGGCTAATGAACGACTACATGGAAAAGGTCGGAACGATGGGCCGGGCCATGATGCGGCGGACTTGCACAGTTCAGGTCAATATCGATTTTGGATCCGAAGCGGACATGGTGCAAAAGCTTCGCGTTGCGCTGGCGTTGCAACCCGTCGCTACGGCGTTATTTGCGAACTCACCATTTTTCGAAGGCAAGCCCAATGGGCAGAAAAGCTGGCGCAGCTACATTTGGCGGCATTTGGATGATGCGCGAACCGGGATGTTGCCTTTCGTGTTTGAAGAAGGTTTTGGATTCGAACGATACGTTCAGTACGCGCTCGATGTGCCAATGTATTTTGTTTACCGCAATGGAAAGTACATTGATGCGCTCGGCATGTCTTTTCGCGACTTTCTTCAGGGTAAACTGCCGGCTCTGCCCGGTGAGACACCAACACTGAGTGATTGGGCTGACCACCTGACGACGGCATTCCCCGAAGCGCGGATCAAGAAATTCATGGAAATGCGCGGAGCTGATGGTGGTCCCTGGCGGCGTCTGTGCGCTTTGCCGGCGTTCTGGGTGGGCCTGACGTATGATCAGGGCGCGCTGGATGCCGCATGGGATCTGGTAAAGGATTGGGATGCCGAGACACGCGAAACTCTGAGAGTCGAAGCCGCAAAGAACGGTTTGCAGGCGCAGGTGGGCAAAATTAATATGCATGATTTGGCGCGCGAGGTGGTTGCGATCGCGAGTTCCGGATTGGCTGCCCGCGCCCGGCCGGGCGCCGGAGGTCTCGTTCAGGATGAGACACATTTTCTGAACGCGCTCAACGACAGTATCGAATCCGGGAAAGTGCCTGCCGACGAATTGCTGGACAAGTATTACGGTGAATGGCAAAGCGATCTGACCAGAATTTATCCCGAATTCAGCTACTGACGCCGCAGTGCTGTATGGGGTTGTGTTGCAGTTGGGAAAGCATTTGCTATTCGTTTAATTACACCCTTGCCATCAGCAGGGCGTTTTCGCGTAGTGTTGGGCCAAATTTTCTGACTGTGAAAACGAAATGGCCCGTATCAGCGAACTACATTACTCGAACGCTTATGCCGCTCAGACAGGCGTTTCCGAGTTTTTGGAAGTCTCACTTCGTCCGGGTGAGGATCCGGCGGATTTTACCGTGTCGTTCTACCAGGCCAACGGTCAGGTCGGTATCGAAATCCCATTGACTGACCCCTCGGTCCAAGTCTTGATCGACCCGGACAACAACGAACAGGTTTTCGTTATATCGGCAGATGATTTTCCTATCCTTCTGACGGACCCCAATGGTGGTGGCCCCAACAATTACGAAGCTTACGCGCTAACAAATACCTCGACGGGCGAGGTTATCGATTTTTACGATATTGGCGGCGGTACGCAGAATATCGTGGCGCAAAACGGACTTGCGGCAGGTGAAACTTCGGTCAATCTGCTGGTTTTGGTGGGGCCGAACCAAACAACGACTACGTTGCAGTTCAACCAGCCAAACCCGGATTCGCTGGTTTATGGAGATCTTTCACCTGGCGACAGTGGTGCACCCTGTTTTGTGGCCGGAACGCTGGTTGATACTCCGGAGGGCCCGCGGCGGGCGGAGACGCTTAGACCGGGTGACGCTGTATTAACGATCGATGATGGTCCCTGTCCGATCCTTTGGGCCGGGGGACGTACGGTTAAGGGGCACGGCAGGCTTGCACCCATCTGTATCCACGCAGGGGCGCTGAGTGCCGACGCTGATGTTTACGTTTCACCTCAGCACCGGCTTCTTGTGACGGGTTGGCAAGCTCAATTGCTGTTCGGCGAAGATGAGGTTCTGGTTCCCGCTAAGTCATTGGTTGACGGAGTGACTGTCACATCAGCGCCCTGCGATATCGTGCATTATGTCCATTTGTTTTTCGATCGGCATCAGTTGGTATCAACATCTGGTTTGATTTCGGAAAGTTTCTTTCCGGGCGCACAGGCGTTATCCAGTCTTGATCAAGACGCAGCGCGCGAGCTTTTTTTGTTGTTCCCTGAATTGCAGAATCATCCGGCAGGTTATGGCCAGACTGTCCGCCCGGTACGGTGCGGCGCACAGGCGGCAATGCTGCGGGCGATCTGATCCACGCCCTCTTGCTTTCGCGGACTGCTGTGATAGCAGGACTTGAACAGAATTCAGGGCAAGTTTCGGAAAGCGTCATGGACGATCTCAAGGCAAAATATCTGGGGCAGATCGCCGAAGCGGGCGACGAAAACACGCTCGAGGCGATCCGCGTCGCCGCCGTCGGGAAAAAGGGTGAAGTTGCGCTGAAGATGCGCGAATTGGGTAAAATGACCCCCGAGGAGCGCCAGATTGCAGGACCCGCACTAAACGCCCTCAAGGATGAGATCAACTCGGCTCTTACCGCTAAGAAGGCGGCACTTGCGGATGCCGCTCTGGATGAGCGGCTGCGTACGGAATGGCTGGATGTCACCTTGCCATCGCGTCCGCGCCGTCAGGGTTCAATCCACCCTGTTAGTCAGGCCACCGAAGAATTGACAGCAATTTTCGCCGAGTTGGGGTTTTCAGTGGCCGAAGGGCCGCGGATCGAAACTGATTGGCATAATTTTGACGCTTTGAATATCCCCGGCCACCACCCCGCTCGGGCCGAGATGGATACGTTCTATATGCATCGGGCCAAAGGGGATAACCGCCCGCCGCATGTGCTGCGCACACATACCTCGCCGGTTCAAATCCGCTCGATGGAGCTGCAGGGCGCACCGATCCGCGTGATCTGCCCGGGCGGCGTCTACCGCGCCGATTATGACCAGACCCACACGCCGATGTTCCATCAGGTCGAGGGGTTGGCCTTGGACAAAGACATCTCGATGGCGAACCTGAAGTGGGTTCTGGAAGAGTTCGTGAAGGCCTTCTTCGAGGTCGACGACGTCGAACTGCGCTTCCGCGCCTCACACTTCCCGTTCACCGAGCCCTCGGCCGAGGTCGACATCCGATGTTCCTGGGATAACGGTCAGCTAAAGATCGGTGAGGGCGACGACTGGATGGAGATTCTGGGGTCGGGCATGGTCCACCCCAAGGTGATCGCCGCTGGTGGGATCGACCCTGAGGTCTATCAGGGCTTTGCCTTCGGCATCGGCATCGACCGTCTGGCGATGCTGAAATACGGCATCCCTGATCTGCGGGCGTTCTTTGATTCAGACCTGCGCTGGCTGCGCCACTATGGGTTTGCCGCGCTGGATATGCCGAACCTGCATGGTGGTTTGAGTAGGTGAGTAATGTCCCGAATCTCCTGAATTCCGACAACCTTTCGAGCTTTGTGACTCTTTTTGTGGCGCTGATAGCGGTAGTCGGAGCCACAATTACTTACAGAGTGCAAAAACGACTGGATCGAGAAGCTGACCTAGTGTCAAAGAAACGCGAGCTTTATCTAAACTTCATGCGGTCCTTTATGCAGTTAAACAGTGATGGTGGACTAGAAACCTACAATTCGCTCAGGATGGAATTGTCTTTGCTAGCTTCCGATCAGGTTTTGAAAAGTGTCAATGAATTCGCAGAGTATGCCGCAGATACGTCGAGTCCGAGCGCTCAGCGCGACATGAAAAAATTTTAAAACTTGCTTGCTGCGGCGCTGACAGAAATGCGCCGAGACGTATTTAATAAGACGGCTTTATTAGTAGAAGACATCCAAAAGACGCTGCCAATTCAAAACTGATTAATAGCCAGATCGAGCGGCTTATGGCGACCTCCCACGGGGTTGTGACGTGACTTGAGGCGCAGGTTTTGTAGGCTCTAGCTTATGTTCCGGATTCTGACCTGCCTGTTGTTCCTCTTCCCACTACAAGCCGCAGCAATTGACTGCCACGGCGATGTGGCATGCGACCTTGGCGACCGCTCGTACCATGTACTTGAACCGGATGGCTGGGACGGCGAAACGACTTTGCCAGTGTTGCTGCATTTTCACGGTTGGGCACGGCAGGGCGATGTGGTGGTAAATCACTCGCGGATCGCTGGCGCGACCAAGCTGAGGGGCGTGTTGTTGGTGGCGCCGAACGGTCAGCGCAAAACTTGGGATTTCTGGACCTCTGAATCCGACGATGTGGCCTTTGCGAACCGGGTTTTGGAGGATGTGGCCAAACGCTATCCAGTGGATCCTAAGCGCATCTATGTGTCCGGCTATTCCTACGGCGGCGCTATGGCGTGGCGCTATGCCTGCCAGTCGGGTGACGGCACTGCAGCATTGCTGGCTGTTGCTGGTTCGATCCGGCAGACCGAAGACTGCCCGCAAGCCCCGCGCGAAGTGCGCCACGTGCACGGGCTAAGCGACACAGTCATGGATTTTCCTATAGGTCCGAATGGCGACAAGACCTATCCGGTTGCGCTATGGCGCGAGGCTTTTGATTGCCGGACAGCGACGCCGAGGGGCGACTGGAGCGTCGAGCCATTCCTGACGCTCAGCCGGATAGAATGGAGCGATTGCGCACAGGGGCAGGTGGTGCTGGACACGCATCCGGGCGGGCATTTTATCCCTCACGGCTGGATCGGTCGGCAGTTAGACGAACTTTTGGGCCGCAACCCCACCTATCCGTAACGCGCAACGCTTGCACCTTGGCCCAATCTTTGCCATTGCCTTGGCCGACTGGATGTTTGCCAAAAAAGGCTCCGCGCAATGAAATTCACTCTGTCTTGGCTGAAAGATCACCTCGAAACCGACGCGTCAGTAGACGAGATTGCCGAAACGCTAACCGATCTCGGCCTCGAGGTCGAAGAGATCGTGAACCCGGCGGACCGCCTTAAAGGATTTACGCTGGGTCGCGTCAAGCATGCTGAAAAGCACCCAGACGCAGACAAGCTGCGCGTTTGCACGGTTGAAACTGACGAAGGCGACCTGCAAATCATCTGCGGCGCACCGAACGCACGCGAGGGAATTACCGTAGTTGTCTGCAAGCCTGGCATGTACATCCCCGGTCTGGACTTGACGATCAATGTGGGCAAGATCCGCGGCGTCGAAAGCTTTGGTATGATGGCATCCGAGCGGGAGCTGGAGCTTTCAGACGAACATGACGGTATCATAGAACTGCCCACGGGCGAGGTCGGAGACAAGTTCGTCGACTGGCTGGCCGAGAATGACCCGGCCAAAGTTGATCCAATGATTGAAATCGCTATCACACCTAACCGCCCGGATGCATTGGGCGTTGCTGGGATAGCACGCGATCTGGCTGCTCGTGGCATCGGTAAGCTCAAAGAACGGGATTTTGCGCCTGTACCCGGAGATTTTGAAAGCCCAATCAAGGTGACGATTGATGACGACACGTTGGACGGATGCCCTCATTTCACCGGGCGTTTGATCAAAGGTGTCAAAAATGGTCCCAGTCCACAATGGTTGCAAGACCAGTTGAAGGCGATCGGGTTGCGTCCGATCTCGGCTTTGGTGGATATCACCAACTACATGACGTTTGATCATAACCGCCCTTTGCATGTTTTTGATGCAGACAAAGTTCAAGGAAATCTGCGCGTGCATCGCGCCAAAGGCGGCGAGAAGTTGGTTGCGCTGGATGAAAAAGAATACACTATTCAGCCCGGAATGATGCTGATTTCCGACGACAATGGGCCGGAATCAATAGCGGGCGTCATGGGAGGAGAGGAAACCGGCTGTACCGCAGATACAGTGAATGTATTTCTGGAAAGTGCTTTTTGGGATCACGTACAGATTGCCCTGACCGGGCGAGCGCTTAAGATCAACTCGGACGCGCGTTATAGGTTTGAACGTGGCGTCGACCCAGAATACACTCTGGAAGGGCTGGAACATGCCACTCAGATGATCCTTGATATCTGCGGAGGAGAGGCTTCGAACGTGGTCGAGGCAGGCAAGGCGCCGGATCACGCACGTTCTTACCGGCTGGATGCTGCGCGTGTGCAATCTCTGGTAGGCATGGACATCCCGGAAAGCGAACAGCGTCAAACCTTGACCCGCCTTGGATTTCAGTTGGACGGTGAAATGGCCAAAGTTCCAAGCTGGCGTCCGGATATCATGGGTGAAGCCGATTTGGTGGAAGAGGTCGCCCGGATCGCATCGCTGACCAAACTTCAAGGCAAGCCATTGTCGCGTGCCAATAGCGGGATACCCAAGCCGGTTATGACCCCGTCTCAACGGCGCCAGTCTATGGCGCGGCGCACGTGTGCGGCGCTAGGTTACAATGAGTGTGTTTCCTACACTTTCATTGATCAGGCTTCGGCCGCGCTGTTTGGCGGCGGCGATGATACCACCATGCTGGAAAACCCGATCTCGTCGGAAATGAGCCACATGCGCCCGGATCTGTTGCCCGGGTTGCTTCAGGCTGCCGCCCGAAACCAGGCTCGCGGTTATTCCGACTTGGCTTTGTTCGAGGTGGGCCCGGTTTTTCACGATGGCGAGCCTGGCGATCAAACGACACAAATCGCCGGTCTTCTGGTTGGAAATAGTGGTCCTAAAGATGTGCACAGAGCGTCTCGCTCGGTGGACGTGTTTGACGCCAAGGCTGACGCCGAAGCAGTTCTTGCGGCTATCGGAGCGCCTGAAAAAGTTCAGATCATGCGTGGAGCAAATTCTTGGTGGCATCCGGGGCGGCACGGAAAAATCTGTTTAGGACCCAAAAAAGTGCTGGGTGTGTTTGGTGAGTTGCACCCACGCGTTTTGCAGGCGATGGACGTCAAAGGACCGGCGATGGCATTTGTCGTATGGCCGCAAGAAGTTCCTATGCCGCGTAAATCCGGTGCAACGCGGTCGGCTTTGGAACTGCGGGACCTGCAGGCGGTCGAACGTGATTTTGCGTTCGTGGTCGACGCGCAGGTTGAGGCATTGACACTTGTCAATGCAGCGGCGGGTGCTGACAAGGTTCTGATTGATAATGTGCGCGTCTTTGATGAGTTCATCGGCGGCAATGTAGGCGACGGCAAGAAATCTCTGGCCATTACAGTGCGTCTTCAACCTTCAGAAGCGACCTTGAAAGATCAGGATATCGAAGCGGTCAGCGCGAAAATTGTCGAAAAAGTCGCTAAGGCAACAGGCGGCGTTCTGCGCGGCTAGAGTCGCTTCGCCCATGGTTTGATCACTTTGGTAAGGCGAGAGCCATTTATCTACTTTGGTTACCTGAAAAGGAGAAAGACATGCTGAAGGTTTACCTTTCCGGAGAAATACACACCGATTGGCGCGAACAGATTATCGATGGCGCACGTGGCTTAGAGGTAACTTTTAGCAGCCCAGTGACTGATCATGGTGCAAGCGATGATTGCGGCGTAGCCATTTTGGGAGGCGAGCCAAACAAATACTGGCACGACCACAAAGGTGCCATGCTCAACGCAATTCGTACCCGAAAAGGGATCTTGGATTCTGATGTCGTTGTTGTTCGTTTTGGCGACAAATACAAACAATGGAACGCGGCATTTGACGCGGGTTATGCCTCGGCTTTGGGCAAATCGATCATCGTGTTGCACGGTCCCGATCATCAGCATGCGCTGAAAGAGGTGGATGCCGCTGCTTTGGCTGTTGCGGAAGAACCAGGACAGGTAGTTGAGATTCTGCGATATGTTTTAACCGGAAAATTGTCTGATTAGCCAAATGCAAAGATCGCGAACGGATATTTTGAGCCGTTCGCGTTGATTTACAAACTAGTCGCGTGCCGGTATCGACCTGCCTTTCTGAACCGCAGGCCTGGCAAGGAAACGGTCAAGATAGATCGGAAGGTTGGTAAACTCATCCCACCCCACGACGTCTTTGGTGCCATAAAAATCCAGCGCGGTTAACCATGATGCAATGGCAATGTCTGCTATTGAATAGTCCCCGGCGATCCAATCCTGGCCGTCAAGCTGTGTATTCAAAACGTTCAGCAAACGTTTGGCTTCGTCACGATAACGCGCGCGCGGACGAGGATCTTCGATTTCACTGCCGGCAAATTTATGAAAATATCCAAGTTGACCCAGCATCGGGCCAATACCACCCATTTGGAACATCAGCCACTGGGTGATGCGATGTCGTTCAGACGGTGACCGCCCAAGGAGTGTGCCGCTTTTTTCTGCGAGATAAAGTAGTATCGCTCCACTTTCGAATAGCCCAATTGGCTGACCATCGGGTCCGTCTGGATCAACGATTGCCGGAATTTTGTTGTTGGGGTTGAGCGATAGGAATTCGGGGCTTTTGACATCCGCATCAGCAAGAGTGACCAGATGCGGTTCATAGGCAAGCCCGGTCTCTTCCAACATAATTGACACCTTTATGCCGTTTGGCGTTGGGAACGAATATAGCTGAATCCTTTCAGGCCATTGCGGGGGCCATTTTGACATGATCAGGAATGAGCTTACATCCAGCATCGGAGGTTCCTTTCTCGTGCAACTCATGGGCACTTTGACAAAACCACGTCACCTTGTCAGTTCCGGAACTGTGCGTAAAAGGTCAGCAGATGTTTGCAGGGGAACACTTGGGGGGAAAACCATGCAACCCGGCCCCTAGACCCAACAAGAACTTTGGAACAAACTCACTTATGATCCCCGCGCTAGATGCCCGGGTATGCTGTCGAAAAGGAGATGCGCGTGGAAGAAGTTGCAACACAGGTGGGCGCGTTCGGTCCATTGATTATGAACGCGATCAAAGCCCTGATTGTATTGGTGCTCGGCTGGATTTTGGCCGGAGCGATAAGCGGTGTGGTCCGCCGTCGGATAAACGCGACACCACATATCGACCCGACACTTGGAAATTTCGTTGCCAGCCTGGTCAAATGGGTGCTTTTGGCGATTGTGTTCGTTGCAGTATTAGGGATCTTTGGCATTCAGGCTACCAGCATTGTCGCTATTCTGGGTGCTGCATCGTTGGCGATCGGTCTTGCCCTTCAAGGGACACTCAGCGATCTTGCCGCGGGCGTGATGTTGGTTGTTTTCCGGCCATACAAACTGGGGCAATACGTTGATATTGGTGGAACTGCTGGGACGGTCAAAGACCTGAACCTTTTCACGACAGAGCTTGTTACCCCGGACAATGTTCAAATCATCGTGCCGAATGGTCAGGCATGGGGGTCGGTTATTACAAACTATTCAGCTCACGATACTCGACGCGTCGATCTGGTGTTTGGCATCGATTATGGTGACAGCGCAGATGATGCAATGCAGATTATTTTGGACGTAGCAAAAGCCGATGAGCGCATTCTGGGCGATCCGGAGCCTTGGGTAAGGGTGACAAATCTGGGTGACAGTTCGGTCGACCTGACGGCGCGTCTTTGGTGCGCGGCAGATGATTATTGGGACGTCAAATTCGAACTGACAAAAACCATCAAAGAAGCCTTTGACGCAAAGGGAGTTTCGATCCCATACCCGCATTCGGTGGAGATCCAAAGGCAGGGCTGAAAGCCATGGACCCTGTGTCCAGAAGTGTGAAATGGCAGTACTTCAAAACGAAAAGTGCCGCGCGATTCGCGCGGCACCTTTTTTGATTAGACAGAAGACTTTTCCAAACCGTGCCATAAACGGTAAATTTAGCTAGGATTTAATGACAACTGACGGAGAGACGACGTCGATCCCAAGAGCCTTGCCAACAGCGTAATAGGTCAGTTGGCCCGCGTGGATGTTCAAACCTGCCAACAGGTGCGGATCGTCTTGACATGCCTCTTTCCAACCCTTGTCTGCCAGGGCCAAAAGAAATGGCATAGTGGCGTTTCCAAGAGCAATGGTTGACGTTCTCGCGACCGCGCCGGGCATATTGGCGACGCAATAATGCATAATCCCGTCCACTTCATAGATCGGGTCCGCATGCGTGGTTGCCTTTGAGGTTTCAAAGCAACCGCCTTGGTCTATTGCTACATCAACCAAAACCGCGCCGGGTTTCATTGTCGACAGCTGTGCGCGGGTCACTAACTTGGGAGCAGCCGCCCCCGGGATAAGCACCGCGCCAATTACCATGTCGGCATCCTGAATCAGTTCGGCAGTTGCGCCCGCGGTTGAATACTGGTTCTTGAACGTTCCGCCGAATACGTCGTCCAGATAACGCAGGCGCGGCAGGGATCGATCCAGCACGGTGACGTCTGCGCCCATGCCTGCAGCGATTTTAGCGGCGTGAGTGCCTACAACTCCGCCCCCAATGACGACGATCTTGGCCGGGCCCACACCAGGCACGCCGCCCATCAGCACACCGCGACCGCCATTGGCCTTTTGCAGTGTCCACGATCCGACCTGTGGCGCAAGGCGGCCTGCAACTTCGGACATTGGCGCCAGCAGCGGCAGTCCTCCGTTGGCATCCGTGACGGTTTCATAAGCAATCGCGGTGCAGCCTGACTCCAACAGATCGTGGGTCTGATCAGGATCAGGCGCTAAATGTAGGTACGTAAACAGCAATTGACCTTCGCGTAGCATTTTGCGTTCGACCGCCTGTGGTTCCTTGACCTTCACGATCATGTCGGCCGTTGCGAAAACCTCTTCCGCGGTGTCGACTATTCGAGCGCCGGCCGCGACATATGCTTCGTTTTCAAAGCCGGAACCTGTTCCAGCATTGGTTTCGATGATGACCTCATGCCCGTGTGCCACGGCTTCGCCAGCTGCGTTCGGGGTCATTCCTACACGGAACTCCTGAGGTTTGATTTCTTTGGGGCAACCGATCTTCATTGAGGTTCTCCATACATAAACTGCCTAAATTATGTGCAAAATTGAGCGCAATTTTTGTGAAACCCTGCTTGTGAAAATCAAAAAACGCGGGAATTTATTCGACAATAAGGCCAAGTCATGCAATAGACGTGCGCAAATGAGTTTGGATGCAACCGATCGTAAGATTCTAACCGCGCTGCAGCGCAAAGGGCGGATGTCCAATTCCGAGTTGTCGGATCAGGCAAACCTTTCGCCTTCGGCCTGCCACCGCAGAGTGCAACGTCTGGAGGCAGAAGGCTATATAAAGGACTACGTCGCCCTGCTGGACGCCCGCAAAATGAATGTCCCGACAACGGTTTTCGTTGAAATCACGCTGCAGGGACAAGCCGAAGAAGTCCTGAACGCCTTTGAAAAGGCCGTAGCCCGGATCCCGGACGTATTGGAATGCCATCTGATGGCTGGCACAGCGGATTACATTCTGAAGGTTGTTGCGGAAAATACAGAAGATTTCGCACGTATTCACCGCCAATACCTGTCTCGCCTACCCGGCGTGGCCCAAATGCAGAGTTCTTTTGCGTTGCGAACTGTATTCAAAACGACCGCACTTCCGGTGTGACCTTTAAAGCGCCAAAAGTCTTCGGATTCATCTCCCAAATTGATAGGTGCACACAAATTCAGCTGTTTGGATTAGCGACGTCCCGGAGGTTCTGGTTGCGTCAATTCTCGCGCTTGTATCCTATTGCCGAACGGGCCACATTTAAAGTCTGGCGCTTTAGGTTGCATTGCCAAAGGGCAGCGACTTTTTGGCGAAATCGCGACCTTGACGACATATGTCGTTTACACAGCGCCGATACGGTCCGGACCCGAAGAATTATAAGGAGCAGACCTTGGCACACGACATTAATGACGCTGCGCAGGACTGGTTGGAAGCTGAACTGGAAGACACGCTCGACGAAGATTTCGAGATCGAATTCAATGAGCCGATGCTTTCAATGGAGATCCGAAAAATCTATCGCGAACAGCATCCAGATATGCTGGACCGAAAGCTGTATTTCCGCAATCTTCTGCGTCTGCAGGCTGAATTGATCAGAGTTCAGGATTGGGTTCAGCATACAGGTGCCAAGGTGTGCATCCTGTTTGAGGGTCGCGACAGTGCCGGCAAGGGCGGTGTGATCAAGCGGATTACTCAACGTCTGAATCCGCGAGTTGCCCGAGTGGTCGCCTTGCCCGCACCAAGCCGCCGCGAACAAAGCCAATGGTATTTTCAGCGCTATGTCCCGCACTTACCCGCAGCTGGCGAAATCGTTCTGTTCGATCGTTCATGGTATAACCGAGCGGGTGTCGAGCGGGTTATGGGATTTGCAAGCGAAAGTCAGGTCGAACAGTTTTTTCAAGACGTTCCTGAATTTGAACGTATGCTGGTTCGTTCAGGAATTATTTTGTTAAAGTACTGGTTTTCAATCACGGATGAGGAACAGCAATTGCGGTTCTTGATGCGGATTCATGATCCTATGAAGCAATGGAAGCTGTCGCCTATGGATTTGGAGTCTAGAATTCGTTGGGAGGCGTATACGAAGGCCAAGGAAGATATGTTCTTCCGCACCAACATTCCCGAAGCGCCTTGGTATATCGTGGAAGGAAACGACAAGAAACGTGAGCGCCTGAATTGTATCGAGCACCTTTTGACCAAAATACCTTATGATGATGTTCCGCAGGAAAAGGTAACGCTTCCTGATCGTCGTTATAACCCCGAATACGAGCGCCGTATTTTGCCAGACGAGTTGCATGTGCCCAAGATTTATTGAATCAGGCAGATATTGGATACGGGACACGGAGCCCCGTATCCAAATTTCGATCACCCGAAATCAAAGGCCCAGTTTACTTCATATGTTGCAGTGCAGTCGAAATCCTGACTTGACTCATCGATTGCGCCTTCTTCTTCGGCGAATGTCTCTTCTTCGTCAGAGCCAAGGCTGAATGCAAAGTCGAAATCATTCGACTTGGACTCAGGTTGAGCCCACTTTGACGTATTCCAATCGAACTGATCGAAGCGAGCCTTCAAGGTGTTCACCATTTCTTCGACCTCAACCAAAAAGGCCTGCACGTCAAATTCTTTGATGTCAGTGACATCAGATTCCACGACTGCTTTTTCGTATGGCTCGTCTTTGATTTCGACCGGTTCAACGATGTCTTCCGTGACTGTTTCGTCTCTGCTTTCTAACGGTTCCGCAACATTTTCCTCGACAGGTTTTTCGCCGCTTTCAACCGGCTCGGCGATTTCCTCTTCGATTTTTTCGTATTCGCTTCCGTCAGGCTCTGCGACGTTTTCTTCAACGGTTTCGTCGTTGTCTTCAACCGGTGTCACAACGGTTTCTTGAGTGGGCGGGTCAATTTCTTCCACTGGTTCCGCAGTAACTTCTTCGGCGGTTTGATAATCGTCTTCGATCGGTTCGACGGTTTCTTCTTCGACAGGTTGCAGAGATTCTTCTGCAGGTTGGGTCGGGATAGGTTCTACAAAAGCCAGGCCTTGATCCAGCAGAACCGGAGCGCTGGTCGTGGCGAAGTTCTGAGTAACCATGACCGCGTCGTAGCCCCGCATATCACCGGTCTCGATGCCGATGCCAATATACCTGAAATCAGGGTTGAGTATGTTAGCACGGTGACCCGGGCTGCTCATCAAATTCTCATGCAGTTGTGCAACATCATCGCTGATACCAGGCGCGCCGCGTTCGGATTGCCACGCGATATTCTCGCCTGACCGCCAACTGCCTTCAAAATCGAATCCAGCTGCCCGCATCCGCTGGGTTGCGGATGATCCGTCTTCACCTGTGTGGCTAAATCTGTCCGTATCCAGCATCCAGGCGCTGTGATCCTCTGATGAATCATTCAGTTGGGTTTCCATTAGCAGTGGATCCAATCCGCGGGATTCGCGCTCTTGGTTAATCAGCGCCAGCATTTCCCACTCGATTGTACTTGCTGTCGACATTTATGCCTCCGTTTGTTCACGTCCTTTCGGACGCGACCAGTTACAGAGGGATTTTGGTTGGTAGAAAAGCGTCCGGCGCAATCAGATCAGGTATTGGCAAGGTGGTGCTGGCTTGGATGATTCGGTTGGCTGCAATATGCCGGTCCAAACGGTCCAGCGCGCGGTCGGCAAATTACCGCAAGCAACCCACGGCCTATCGGCGAATAACGTCTGATCCAAAAACGACAAACCCCCGGGCGCCGCCTCGGGGGTCGTCAAATAGTGTCATCCAAAGCTGGACGAGACGCAGATCTCAGAGCAGACCTTCGCGCTGGGCTTTCTTACGTGCCAGTTTGCGGGCACGGCGGATCGCTTCAGCTTTCTCGCGCGCTTTCTTTTCCGACGGCTTCTCGAAATGTTGCTTAAGCTTCATTTCACGGAACACGCCTTCGCGCTGCAGCTTTTTCTTCAGGGCACGAAGCGCCTGATCGACATTGTTGTCGCGAACACTAACCTGCATGTGGTTGTCACCACCTTTCTAGATAGAGTTGCAAGGATTTGCAGGAGGTGGCCGTATAGCAAAGCGCACCTATCTTGTCTAGTACTGGGCCAGAATCGGAGAAACGCAATGACAGTGACTTACGAAGACACGAAGCAACAGCTGTTGGATGCTATTCTGGACCATGTGCCATTTGACGGCTGGTCCGAGGTGAGCTTTCGCGCCGCAGTCGTCGATTGCGGTCTGGATGAAGGCATGGCTCGTATCATTTGTCCTCGCGGCGCAGTGGAGTTGGCATTGGCGTTCCACGCGCGCGGTGATGCAGAAATGTTGGAGCGGATAAAGTCCGAAGATTTAAGTGGGCTGAAGTTCCGCGAAAAAATTGCAGCAGCAGTTAGGTTTCGTTTGCAAGCCGTACACGATAAAGAGGCGGTTCGCCGGGGGGTCACTCTGTTTGCTCTGCCGATGTATGCAGCGGACGGAGCGAAGGCGATCTGGGGCACATGCGATCAGATTTGGGATGCGCTTGGTGACACCTCAGACGATGTGAACTGGTATACCAAACGCGCGACTTTGTCCGGTGTTTATTCCTCGACCCTGTTGTATTGGTTGGGGGATGACAGTCCAGACAATCAAAAAACGTGGGAATTTCTTGATCGCCGCATAGAGGGTGTAATGCAGTTTGAAAAGCTCAAGGCGCAAGTTAACGGGAACCCGCTCTTGAAACCCTTACTGTCTGTCCCCAACTGGCTGGCTGGACAAATTAAGGCACCGGTTCGGATGCGGGCTGACCTTCCCGGTTTGCTTAACCCCCGAAAGTAATCTGAACTTGCGACTGGGCCTTTAGCCTGATGCCTGTTAGGCAATCGGCAAAGGAGATTGGCAGATGACACAGATGATGCGCGCCGTTGAAATAACGACACCTGGTGGCCCGGATGTTTTGCAACTGACCGAACGTCCGGTTCCGAAACCTGGACACGGTCAGGTTGTCATCAAGGTCGCCTACGCCGGCGTTAATCGCCCTGATGCCCTGCAACGGGCAGGGGCCTATGATCCGCCGCCGGGTGCAAGCGACTTGCCGGGCCTTGAGGCATCCGGCGAAATTGTTGCTGTTGGTGAAGGTGTTGAAGGTTTGGCGGTTGGCGATCAAGTCTGCGCGTTGTTACCCGGTGGCGGATACGCAGAGTACGTTGCGACACCGGCAGCGCATTGTCTGCCTGTGCCGTCTGGGATGGGCCTAAAAGAAGCTGCTTGCTTGCCTGAGACCTTCTTTACTGTATGGTCTAATGTGTTCACTCGAGGAGGGTTGAAGGCCGGTGAAAGGTTTCTGGTTCATGGCGGCTCCAGCGGGATTGGAACAACGGCAATCCAACTGGCACACGCGTTCGGCGCCCGGGTTTTTGCCACAGCAGGATCAGACGAAAAATGTGCCGCCTGTGTCAGCCTCGGAGCCGAAAAAGCGATAAATTACAAAGATGAAGACTTTGTTGCCGTCATGCGCACTGAAGGCGGCGCAAATTTGATCCTCGACATGGTTGGTGGGGATTACATACCCCGAAACCTCAAAGCCTTGGCCGAAGATGGCCGTCTGGTCCAGATCGCTTTCCTTCAAGGACCAACAGTTGAGGTCAACTTTGCGCTTATGATGGTCAAGCGTCTGACTTTAACCGGGAGTACGTTACGACCGCAAAGTAATCTGGCCAAGGCGCTTATTGCGCAAGATTTGCTTGAGGCTGTTTGGCCGTTGCTCGAGGCCGGGAAAGTCGCTCCAGTTATGGATAGCGAGTTTGATCTGACGGACGCCGCGTCGGCGCACACGCGAATGGAAAGTTCGGGCCACATCGGAAAGATCGTTCTTAAGGTTGCAGACTAAAGGCCCGGACCAATGGTCACGCTATGGCACGCCGGTACAGATGCCAGGTGGCATGGCCAAGTACCGGCATTACGATGATCAGGCCAAGCAGCAGCGGAATAGCACCAAGCAGCAGCAAGGCCGCGACTATGAAACCCCAAGTAAGTATTACGCCCGGATTTTCTCGCAGGACCCGAACTGAGGTCACCACTGCGATCGGTAGCCCGACTTTCTTGTCCAGCAACAAGGGGAAGCTGACAACACTAATAGCAAGTGCCACAAGCGCGAAAACAAACCCGATCGCAGTTCCCAGTATAATCATAACCCAGCCAGCGCTTGTGGTGAAAACCTCAGTCACAAAGGCACCGAAAGAAACGGGCGAATCGGGCCCAAGTGTTTGTGAATAGAGACTTTGTGCCACCATTAGCCAGATCAAAAAAAGAACTATCAGGTAAAACCCCAATGCCAGAATTGCGCCAAACGAGGGCGAGCGAAATACTCCAAAGGCGTCTAGCCAATGAACTTCGCCTCCCGACTCTCTTTTCCGGCTAATTTCATACAGCCCAACGGCGGCCACTGGCCCTATCAGTGCAAATCCAGCGATCAGCGGTGCCAGAAGCGGGATCATGTTCATGTTTAGTCCGAAACCGAACATCAACATACCTGCAATTGGGTAAATTAGCACGACAAAGATTGCGTCGGCGCGGGTTTCGAGGAAGTCCCGATAACCAGCGCGAAGACAGTCGCGCAGATCCTGAATAGTAAGCCTTTTAACCATAGGAAGTTGTTGAGTGTCCGAACTGCCTACCCTGGAAAGGCTTTCCGCAATATGTGAACTGGTCGCACCAAGATTTCTAGCGGCCCAACTGATTGGATTTCCGATTGTTTTGCCCATGATCATCCCCTCCACAGCGCTTTGGCGCGTAAGGATGCATCCGGTTTTTTGGGTGTCCGGACCGAATGATCCTTCAACGCCTAAGTGAATTATACCACATTATGGCGTTTATGTCTTTCCGAGCCTGCGGATTGAATGGATTGCCCTATCGTTCGGGCGTGATAGCTTTGCTCTATAACAGAGGGAGGTCACCATGCAGCTGACGGCAAAGACCGTAGTTATTCACGAAACCGGCGGTCCCGAAGTTCTGCGGATCGAAGAACGCCATGTTGGCGATCCGGGTCCGGGAGAGGTTCGCATCCGGCATCAGGCCTGCGGACTGAACTTCATAGACGTATACCAGCGCAGCGGTCTTTATCCGTTGGCATTGCCTCATGCTTTGGGGATGGAGGCCGCCGGTGTTATCGAAGCCGTGGGTGAGGGTGTCACTCATTTGAGTCAGGGACAAAGGGCGGCTTATGCCAGTGCCCCTCCGGGTGCATATGCACAGGCTCGAGTGATGCCAGCAGCGCAAGTCTGTCCATTGCCTGAAAGCATCTCTTTCCGAACCGCGGCTGCGATGATGCTAAAAGGGATGACCGTGGAATATTTGTTCCATCGGACCACTCCGTTGAAGCGCGGGGATACGGTTCTGTTTCATGCTGCGGCGGGCGGAGTGGGCCTGATCGCCTGCCAATGGGCCAAGTCTGAAGGGATCACGCTGGTAGGCACCGCTGGTACGGATGAGAAATGCAGCCTCGCGCAATTCAATGGTGCGGCCCATTGCATAAACTACCGTACCGAGGACTTTGTTGCGCGTGTTTTGGAAATCACCGACGGGAAAGGCGTCGATGTTGTGATGGATTCCGTGGGTGCGGACACGTTTGAGCGATCTTTGGATTGCCTCAAGCCGCTGGGTATGATGATTTCCTTCGGCAATGCTTCTGGGCCAGTGCCGCCCTTGGACATAGGGGTTTTGGCGCAAAAAGGATCGCTTCGGCTGACACGACCGACTTTATTTACGCATATCTCGGACCCCAGTGTCTGTCAGGCCATGGCGAGGAGGTTGTTTGGCAAGGTTGAGGGCAAAGAAGTCAAGATACACGTTGATCAGCAATTCCCATTAGAGGATGTCGCCAACGCGCATCGCGCACTTGAAGCGCGGCAAACCACCGGCAGTACAATTTTAGAACCATAGATTTACTTATATTCGATTTAGTATGACCGATACGCGTCTACCTTCAGCGACAGAAACTATCGGCACCATTTGTAGTTGAAGCACAAACAAATTTGGCGGCAGGAATCCTGCCGCCAAGATTTTCGCACTCTCAGCGCTTTATTACTGCTGTAACTCCGCCGGGGTTTTGTCAGCAATCGTTTCCCAGTTGTTGCTGGCCTGTTCGATAAATCCGGGAATGTCACCCTCCCAACGTTTCTGGATGCCTTCGGACAGGTTCAGATACAGCTTGTTGTCCACGATCTTCCAATAGTTGGGGTCGCCGTCAAACTTGAAACCCATCGCGGCTCCGAACGCGCAATAGCCTCCGTAGGCCGGTAGGTACGCCTCCGGATTTGCCTCAAACGCAGTCTTGTTGTCTTCGTTGGCAAAGCGATAGGTTGCGTCGTTGTGCAATGTGGTTATCTGCCAATCACCCTTGGTGGGTTGACCTTCGGTGAAGTATGCGACGGGGTCATAGCCCTGAAGTGCCAGCCCAGTCGTACTTGTGTTAAGTTCTACGCCGGCCGCCAATGCCGAGCTTGCGATGGCGACTGAAAGTGCAACGCCGCTAATGATGGATCTGATCCTGTTCATGTTTTCATCCTTCGAGCACGGATCGTTTTCAAGCATCCAAATTTTGCTTAGACGACCCAGATTAAGTTGTCCGTGCCTCCTGTAATTGAAGGTCACGCCATCCGAGTTGGGAAACGCCGAGTTCACGTTCAAAGCAATCAATCGTGATTGTGCAGGTACTAAGGGCAGCTGTTCAAAAATGCAGAGAAAGCACAGATTTTTTAAAGACCCAGCGCAGTCAGGACTTTCCGATTTTAGGCTCGGTTCCAGCGCGAATACGAGCCAGATTGGCACTGTGCCGCCAATATACTAACAGGGTCAGAATAACGCCCAGTATGAAGGTGGAGCCGTCTGTCAGTATCACTACCCACGTGGTCGACAAAGCCGCCGCAACAAGTGCGCCCAAAGACGAAATTCTCCATATTGCTGCTGCGACAAGCCAAGTCAGGCAGCAACAAACCCCGACGCGCCAGTCTAGTGCCAGCCATAGCCCTAGAAAGGTTGCCACGCCTTTTCCGCCCTTGAACCCAAGCCAGGCCGGAAAACAATGACCCAGAAAAACCGCAAGTGCGGCAGCTTGCGCCGCATCCTCTCCAGCCAAGGAACGAGCCAAAAGAACCGCCGCCGCACCCTTCGCCGCGTCCATAAGAAGGGTTAACGCGGCTGCGGCCATGTTTCCGGTTCGTAAAACGTTGGTTGCACCGATGTTTCCTGAACCGATATTGCGCAAGTTCCCTAGACCCATCGCACGGGCAATGATCATACCAAACGGTATAGAACCCATAAGATACCCCAGCGCAGCCCAAAGAATGAGCTGAGTTGTTGTACTATCAAAGATCGGCATCAGGTTCTCCGGTAGACTTGTTCGCCAGCGACGTAAGTTGCGGTGACCTTACCCTGCAATCTTTGCCCGTCAAATGGAGTATTCTGAGATTTTGATTTGAGAGTGAAGCGGTCCAGAACAAAAGGAACGTCGGGATCAAATAACACCAGATCGGCCGGAGCACCTATTGCCAATCGACCACTATTAAGCCCCAGTCGTTTGGCAGGATTCAGGGCCATGGCCCTGAACAAAGATGGCAGGTCCAATTGCTCCGCGTGATACAGCCTCAACGCTGCGGGCAATAGAGTTTCAAGCGCGACCGCGCCCGACGCGGCCTCTTCAAATGGAAGACGTTTGCTTTCTTCGTCCTGAGGCGTGTGCATTGAACTGATAGTGTCTATTAAACCAGTCCGAACGGCTTCTATAACTGCTAAACGGTCATCCTCCGAACGCAGTGGTGGCTTTACCTTAAAGAACGTACGGTAGTCGGCCACGTCAATCTCATTCAACGTTAGATGATGAATTGACGTTCCTGCCGTTATGTCCAACCCGTTTCGCTTTGCTCGTTCCAGAGCGGGTAGGGCGCGCGCTGTGGTGATCTGATCGGCATGATACGCGGCCCCGGTCATTTCCAACAAAGCGATGTCTCGGTCCAGCCCCATTCGCTCGGCCATTGGGGACACGGCCGGCAGACCGCGCAGCGCGGCAAACTTTCCGCTGGTCGCTGCTGCACCGCCGCTCAGACCGGGTTCTTGTGGGTGAGCAATCACTAATGCTCCGCAGGATTTCGCGTAGGTCAGCGCACGCGAGAAGACCTTGGTGTTGACGACGACATGATCGCAATCCGTGAACGCGACGGCGCCAGCATCTTGCAGAAATCCGATTTCGGTCATCTCGCGCCCTTCCCGACCCTTGGTTAGGGCAGCCATGGGAAGCACGTTGACAGGAGTATCGGCCTGCGCACGGCGAGTGACAAATTCCAGACTTTCGGGTGTATCGATAGCTGGAGAAGTGTCAGGGCGCGTGACTATGGTAGTCACACCGCCTGCAGCTGCTGCGAGCCCAGCGGACTTATAGCTTTCCTTGTGTCGCTCGCCCGGTTCGCACACTTTGACGCCAATATCGACGATACCAGGCCCGAGGCACTGACCGCCACAGTCAATTGTTTGTTCGTCGGAAACAGGTGGAGTTCCCTCTCCCCTCGCGGCGATGTGACCTTCAGCGATTTGCAGCCATCCGATAAAGTCCTCACTGCTTTCCGGATCAATCAAGCGGGCATTTGTGAAGGTTATGGTGCTCATGCCATTGCCCTTTCGATCGCGGCTTTCGTTGCTGCGGGGTCAGATTGGTACTTGATCAGGTGTTTTTCACCACCATTGGTAACGATCTGAACAAAGCTGCCCATCTTGTTGACCGCTGCAATCTGGATTAGCGGGACTTTGCGGGGGCCAGGACCTGTAAGGGCAGTATCCGTCATCTGCCAACTGGTGGCCAATTCCTCCGAGGCCAGATACCAGGCGCGAACAGTGACTGCGGCAAGGCCCGCGGGAGCGCCTGTCCAGACGTAGGGATTACCAATCACCCACAACACAATCATTGCGCCAGCCATGGCCCCGGCCGCAAGCCACGCGTTGGTACGAATATAGGCCGCCTTGCTCGGTGCGAAAGTTACAGGATCATCCAAAGTAAGCCTCCTATGACAGTTACAAATGCCACAGCTAAAATGGCTGACCCAATTCTGCGCGGATTAGTGTCTTGTTCCAAAATCTGATGCCCAGAGAATGGCAAGGCGCTCTCAGTTTCGATTTTCCCGCCGGACCAGTTTGTGACCGCCTCGGTAAACAGGTCAACCAAACGAACCCTTGGATCGAGCGTCAGCGTTGCCTCACGACCGCGAAAGGCGGCGCTCCGCACGACCAAAACCCAACCTTTAATGGCATCCAGCTTTTCTCGGTTCAGTTGGTCGT
Organism: Ruegeria sp. BHSA163; assembly: GCF_059613365.1. Classification (NCBI taxonomy): domain Bacteria; kingdom Pseudomonadati; phylum Pseudomonadota; class Alphaproteobacteria; order Rhodobacterales; family Roseobacteraceae; genus Ruegeria; species Ruegeria sp. BHSA163. The sequence continues at coordinate 16,904 of NZ_JBXWSJ010000014.1, read as the reverse complement.
CTGAAATACCGCAGCCGTCGTGCAAATAGCCATATAGGCCCAAATCCTCGAGATCTGAGACCGGGAATATGTCGATCTGTTCTGCGTCAAGCCCTGTCACGCCAAGAACCTGGTCGACCGCGCCTGGTTCTCGCAGAAACTTCGCTTCTTCGGGACGCATGTCCAAGTGAAACAGGCGCAGTACGCCGCGTTCGTAGGGTGCTATGTTCAGATCGTTCATGCGGCCTCGGTAAGGTTGCGGGCCAGAAGTTCCATCGCGGCCATACGAACTGCGACGCCCATTTCGACTTGTTCCTGGATAACAGACCTATTGATGTCGTCTGCCAGCGTTCCGTCAATCTCGACACCTCGGTTCATCGGCCCTGGGTGCATAACTATGGCTTTGGGTTTGGCCAGTGCCAGCTTGGCAGCATCAAGACCATAGCGGTGATAGTATTCCCGTTCCGAAGGGATAAACCCACCATCCATCCTCTCTCGTTGCAGGCGCAACATCATCACAACATCAACTTCCCTTAGGCCTTCGTTCATGTCGTCGTAGATTTCCGCACCGAATTCGGCGAATTGTGCGGGCACTAAAGTAGGAGGGCCAATCAGCCTGATGCGGTTCTCCATTTTGCCAAGTAAAATCAGGTTTGACCGTGCCACGCGGCTGTGGGCGACATCACCGCAGATAGCGATGTTCAACCTGTGCAACCGCCCTTTGGCGCGGCGAATGGTCAATGCGTCAAGCAACGCCTGAGTAGGGTGTTCGTGCCGACCATCACCTGCGTTCAGAACTGCGCAATTTACCTTTTGCGCCAGCAAGTCGACCGCGCCGGAATGGGGATGCCTTACAACCAGCAAATCTGGGTGCATTGCGTTTAAGGTCATCGCCGTGTCGATCAGCGTTTCGCCTTTTTTGATCGAACTTGCCTGCATCGCCATATTCATGACGTCTGCGCCCAACCGCTTACCAGCCAGTTCAAAACTGGCTTGGGTTCGGGTTGAGTTTTCAAAGAACATGTTGATCTGGGTAAGACCTGAAAGTACATCAGAGTGCTTGGCTGAGCGACGGTTCAGGTCCACGTATTTTTCGGCCAGATCTAGAATAGCGGTAATATCGGATTGCGACAGATGTTCGATGCCAAGTAGGTGACGATGGGCGAAACTCATGGGCTGGCTCCTGTCTGACAATCGGGCCGCTTATATGAAGCTGCAAGGCACCTGGCAACCTAAGGTTCGGTGCCTTCAGGTAGTTTAGTGCAACCACCTTCGGGCAAACATTGCTCGCCGGGCTTGCACCATTTGCCATATCCACAATCGATTGCTTTCATTGGAACACATCCTTGGTGTTGCGAACACTTGAAACCCGGCCTGCATTGCGATCCGGTTTCCTCGCACAGGAACCAGCCCGGGCGCGAACATCCCCCACCGGGCAAGCAAGCTGAGCCCGGCGCACATGTAAGCCCATCATCGCACCTGGTCGGCGGAGTGGGGTCGAATTCGGGCGATGTGCGTTCACATTCGCCACGAGCGTTGCAGAAGCTTCCGCCCGGACAATCAAGTCGCGAGACACATTTATTAGCTCCTATTGGCGCACAGCGGGTTCCGCCTGCTACGCAGCGTTCAAATGGGCCACAGGATCGTCCGCCGCCACAATAATTCCCGCCGGGTTGTATACAGTGGCCGTCAAAGCTGCATCTTTGCCCGGCTGAGCAGCAGCGAGCGCCGCATTTGATTTGGCCGCCTCTGCATTGGCCAGGTCTGTCGTGAAATGTGGCCGAGGCCGGGCCGCTTGCCAACGAGGCAAGGATCAGTCCGATCAGAAGGAATCGCAAGGTCAACAACATGGATGCGTGCATCGTCTGTGCGTACCGTTCGTATATCAAGTTCTATTCGCTTTCCCTCAGCCCAAAGGAGGGTAAATTAGTTCCATGGAATCGGGCTTGGACATTCACACCGCGCGGGCTCTGCTGGAATGGCAGATCGAACTCGGCGTAACCGAGGCGATTGGTGACGCGCCAGTGGATCGTTATGCGCTTCCGGATACTGGACCAAAGTCTAAAAAACCTACCGCGAAACCTGCCACACCTGTGAAGTCTGAATCGTTAGACGCAGCTTTAGTTGCTCAGCAGGCTGCAACCTCCGCTGGGACGCTTTCAGATTTACGGGCTGCGATGGAGGCGTTTGATCTGTGCGAACTGAAACGCGGTGCGCGTCAACTTGTTTTTGCAGACGGAACCCCGTGCTCACCGGTTATGATTATCGGTGAAGCTCCGGGTCGTGGCGAAGATCGCGAGGGTAAGCCTTTTGTAGGCCGCGCCGGGCAATTATTGGACCGGATGCTGGCTGCCATAGATCTGAATCGGACGAAGAACGTGTATATTACTAACGTTCTACCTTGGCGGCCGCCGCAAAATCGTGACCCCAAACCTGAAGAGATAGGCATGATGGGACCATTTCTGGAAAGGCACGTTGCGTTAGCCAAACCGAAGGTCTTGGTTGTGATGGGCAATATCAGCTGTCAGGCCGTTCTGGGCAAAAGAGGGATTACCCGGTTACGGGGACAATGGAATCAGGCATTTGACCTGCCGGTCCTGCCTATGTTCCATCCGGCCTATTTGCTGCGTCAACCACAAATGAAGAAACAGGCGTGGGCAGACCTGCTGGAGCTGAAGTCATGGCTGAGAACTGACAAATGAGGGTTTTAGCGTTTTCCGATCTGCATCTTGCCCGCAATCGTGCTGCCGACCTAGTTGCAGCAAGTGCGGAAGCCGATCTGGTAATCGGAGCTGGCGACTATTGTAATGCACGAAGTGGTTTGGATGAGGCGATGAAGATGCTGTCGGGCATATCCGTTCCGCTGGTCCTTGTGCCAGGCAATGCTGAAAGCGCCGAAGAACTGACTGATGCCGTGCCAGAAGGTGTCCATGTGCTACATGGCTCTGGAATGACGATTGATGGGCTTCGCGTGTTCGGTTTGGGCTATGGCGTACCGGTTACGCCATTTGGTGATTGGTCTTGCGACATGACTGAAGCCGAAGCGTTAGAGTTGTTAAATCGTTGCGAAACAGCAGACTTATTGATTGTGCATTCTCCACCCAAAGGTTGTGGCGATGTTACATCGCAGGGTATTTCAGTCGGGTCCACCGCGATACGAGATGCAATTGAACGGGTTCAGCCAGACTTTGTTTTCTGTGGCCACATACACGACAGCTGGGGTTTTCGTGGTGCGATCGGACGAACACAAGTGGCCAATTTAGGGCCTCGCCCGAATTGGTTTGAGGTTAGCTTATGACCGGACCTGACACTTTGCCTGCGTTTTTGTCAAAGTTTGTTTACCCTACCAAGTGCTCACTTCTGCCGCATTTCCTTCTATTTGACTTGAACAAGGCCCAAGAATGTTCCGCGAAGAATGGACTGGTCTGTTGGTTTGCGGGCGGTGAGCTTCGGGTTTTGGACTCGAAGGCCACTGCTTCGGGAGTTTTAGTCTGGATCAACGATGGCCTGTCTTTGCCACCGATGGTTCGGTTTTCTACTATGGAAAGGGCCTGAACTGCATGACGAATATTGACGAAAACAAAGAGTTCATCCCTGTCCGGATTGCTGTTCTTACGGTTTCCGACACAAGGTCCTTGGCGGATGACCGATCAGGTCAGACCTTGGTCGATCGCATTGTAAAGGCCGGACACATTCTAGCCGACCGACAAATCGTTCAGGATGAGCGCTCCGAAATAGCTGCCCGATTGCGTCTATGGGTGGCCGATCCCGAGATTGACGTGGTAATTTCGACTGGCGGCACCGGGCTAACAGGTCGAGATGTTTCGGTTGAAGCGCACCGAGATGTTTATGAAAAAGAGATCGATGCGTTTGGAACAGTTTTCACAATCGTTTCAATGCAGAAGATTGGCACCTCGGCCGTTCAATCACGTGCCACTGGAGGCGTAGCAGCTGGGACATATCTGTTTGCTCTTCCCGGCAGTCCTGGTGCCTGCAAGGACGCATGGGATGCCATCCTTGAAAAACAGTTCGATTATCGTCACCGCCCCTGCAATTTCGTGGAAATATTGCCCAGATTGGACGAACATCTGAGACGGAAGTAGGATGTTCGTGCGTTAAACACTAAGTAACTGTGTTGTGGCTTGGCAATTTTCATTGCTCAGCTACCTTTTTCGTAGGGCTACAGTCGCAAACGGAGCTGAGACATCAATGCGATTTCTAAGGCAAAGCCTTGTCGGTGTTTTCCTTGCGTTTATGACGCTGGGCCTGTTGTTCGTAGCTGGTCATATGATTTCCGGGGCAATTCAAGATGTCCTCACCCGCGATACGCAGGCACCCGCGGCCCGAGAGCGTATATTTGCTGTCAGTGTCAGAACAGCTCAGCCGGAAACTGTGGTTCCTTATTTAGAAGCATTCGGTCAGGTACAGAGCCGTCGGCGGCTTGAGTTGCGCGCGGCTCTCGCTGGTCGTGTGGTCGCATTGGCCGAGGATTTTGAAGATGGGGGGACGGTCACTTCAGGCGAACTGTTGGTCGAGCTTGATCCTGCAGATGCTCAATCTGCATTGGACAGCGCCAAGTCCGACTTGCTTGATGCGCAATTCGAAGAACGTGACGCGGAACGTTCGCTTCTGTTGGCGCAAGATGAATTGCGATCTGCCGAAGCGCAAGCCGAATTGCGGGAACGTGCGCTTCAACGTCAGCGCGACTTGCAAACACGAGGAGTCGGAGCGGCAGCCAGCGTGGAAGAGGCTGAATTGGCGGCAACTTCAGCACAGCAGGCTGTTCTTTCCAGTCGGATTGCCCTGGCGCAGGCTGAGTCGCGGGTTGATCAGGCCACAACATTGCTTTCGCGCGCCCGAATTGCCTTGGATGGAGCAGAGCGCGATCTGGAAGACATGACAATCCATGCCAGTTTCGCGGGAACTCTGACTGGAGTGACGCTGGTAGAAGGGCGACTTGTTTCAGCGAACGAAAAACTGGCTGAACTGGTTGACCCAAACGCGCTCGAGGTCGCGTTCCGTGTATCCACAGCACAATATGTGAGACTGCTGGATGATACCGGCGCTTTGATTCAGGCACCTGTCACCGTATCGCTGGAAGTTACCGGAACTGACCTGACTGCAACCGGTCTGATCAGTCGCGACAGCGGGTCGGCAGGAGAGGGACAGACAGGACGTTTGGTCTTTGCTCGCCTTGACGGTGCGCAGGGGTTTAAACCCGGGGATTTCGTAACTGTAACTGTCGAAGAGCAACCCTTGGAAAATGTGGTTCGTTTGCCATCGTCGGTTCTGGACGCCACTGGTAATGTACTGGTTCTTGGAAAAGACGACCGGCTAGAGCCTTTGCCCGTTCAACTGGTGAGACGACAGGGCGATGAGGTTTTACTGCGGGGCGAAGGACTGGCAGGCCGCGAAGTTGTGATTGGTCGAACTCCGCTTTTGGGTTCTGGCGTTCGTGTGCGACCTTTGCGTGTTGAAGCCAGTGCTGATGTCGAACCGGACATGGTCGAACTGACTGACGAACAGCGCGCGCGATTTGTGGCACAGGTCGAAGCAAGCAGTCACATGCCGCAGGCAGTCAAAGATCGGGTATTGGGTCAGCTTCGTGAGGCAAGCGTGCCGGCTTCTTTGGTTCGCCGGCTTGAGACCCGGGCCGGAGGCTGACCAAGATGATGCGCGAAATACCGGGAGCGGCGGGGGGCATCCTCAGCTATTTCACGCGTCATCGTACGGTTGCGAACCTATTGTTGCTGGTCATGCTGGTGTTGGGAGCTGCTGCCGTTCCAAATATGCGCGCGCAGTTTTTTCCGGACGTGATCCTCGAACGTGTCGATGTAAACGTTGCATGGGACGGGGCCGGACCCGAGGATGTAGACAATGGCATCGTACAATTGCTGGAACCTGCCTTGCTTGCGGTCGAAGGTGTGGCGAGTACAGAGTCAACTTCACGAGAAGGATCAGCACGAATACGGCTGGAGTTTGAGCCGAACTGGGACATGTCGCGCGCTGTCGAAGAAGTCAGAACAGCCGTCGACAGTGTGAATAACCTTCCCGAAGATTCCGAAGAGCCTACGATTCAACGCGGCGCGTGGCGCGATCGGGTCACCGACGTGGTCATAACCGGGCCCATCGAAGCAGAACAATTGGCCAAGTTTACAGATGAACTGATCAGCCGTTTGTTTGCAGTTGGCGTTACTCGTACCACAATTCGTGGTTTGGCTGCTCCGCGCGTGGTGGTCGAAGTACCGACCGCGCAATTGATCGCTAACGACATCACCATGTCTGAGATCGCATCTGCTATTGCAGCTGAGGTCACCGCAAGTCCGGCTGGTGATGTGACAGGTGCTAATGCACGTATTCGCACCGGTGCGGAAAAACGCACTCCGGAAGAAATCGAAGGCATCACGCTGCGTAGTTTTGCGGATGGGTCCAAGCTGATTGTTGGCGATGTGGCGCAGATCAGGGTTGAAGGTGTTACCCGGAATCGCAGCTACTTTGTTGGCGACGACCCGGCCATGTCTGTGCGGGTGGATCGTTCGAACCTGGGTGATGCGATTGAAATCCAGCATACAGTTGAGGATGTGGTTCTGGATATGCAGGCAAGCCTGCCCGAAGGTATCACCATCGAACTGATCAGAACCCGTGCTCAGGCAATCACAGACCGTCTGGATATCCTTGTCGATAATGGGCTTGTTGGCCTTGGGCTGGTTGTCTGCCTGTTGTTCTTGTTTCTGAACGCTCGAATTGCGTTTTGGGTCGCCGCCGGAATTCCCGTGGCTATGTCTGCTGCGATTGCACTGATGTACCTCGGTGGACTTTCTATCAATATGGTGTCGCTGTTTGGCCTGATCATCACATTGGGCATCGTAGTGGATGATGCCATTGTCGTGGGGGAACATGCCGATTTTCGTGCCCGTCGTTTGGGTGAGGCACCTGTTGTCGCCGCCGAACGAGCGGCGCGACGGATGGCGATGCCAGTATTCGCAGCTACAATTACGACCGTCATTGCTTTTTTTGGTCTTACGCTCGTGGGAGGTCGGTTCGGCGAACTGATCCGCGACATCCCATTCACCGTCATCGCTGTGTTGGCAGCCTCGCTGATCGAGTGTTTCCTGATTCTGCCGAACCACATGGCTCATGCCATCGCGCATTCGGCCAAGGAACATTGGTATGACTTGCCTAACCGGGTGGTAAATCGAGGGTTTCGCTGGGTACGGGATAATTTGTTTCGCCCACTAGTCGCATGGGTGGTCTGGGCACGATACGTCGTTGTAGCTTTGATGGTGGTGATCTTGGCCAGTCAGATTGCTTTGTTTATCCAAGGCGATGTGAAATGGCGGTTCTTTAATGCACCGGAACGAGGCTCGGTCACCGGCAATTTCATAATGGTTGAAGGTGCCACTCGCGCGGACACCATGGAAATGATGCGCATGGTTCAACGTGCAACTGTTGAGCTGGGTGAGGTTTACCAAGAACGACACGGCCGCAACCCTATTGATTATGTTCTGGCCGAGGTTGGTGGTTCTGCCGGATTCGGACTGGCTGCAGCGGACGGTAAAGATGACGACTTGCTTGGCGGCATCTCTATCGAGCTGATAGATGCCGACCTGCGCCCATATTCCAGCTTTGAGTTCGTCGGCGAGCTGCAAGACTTTGTTCCGCGCCACCCGAAAGTCGAATTGCTTAGTTTCCGGGGGTGGCGGTCAGGACCCGGTGGTGATGCGATAGACGTTCAGTTTTATGGATCCGATGTGAACACATTGAAGGCGGCATCCGAGGACTTGCAGACCGAATTATCGAAATACACTGAGGTGTCAGCGCTTGAAGATAATCTGGCTTACGACAAAGAAGAATTCATTCTGGATCTGACCGCACAGGGGCAAGCGCTTGGTTTCCGAATAGAAACGCTAGGCCGAGTGTTGCGGGATCGTTTGAATGGAATTGAGGCTGCCACATTCCCTGATGGACCACGCAGTGCCGAGATAAGGGTCGAATTGCCCGAAGGAGAGCTGACTGCGGATTTCCTGGAACGAACCCTCATGCGAACACCAGATGGAGTCTATGTGCCGCTTGCTGATATCGTTTCGGTAGAACGCAAGTCGGGGTTTTCGACTGTTCGGCGCGAGAACGGATTGCGCGTGATTTCAGTGAATGGTGACATATCCGAAGACGACCCAACCAAGGCCGCCGAAATCGAGCGAGCGATGCGCGAAGACATACTGCCCAATATCGCCGCAGAACGGCAGGTGGAATGGCGCATGGCGGGTTTAAGCGAACAAGAAGACGAATTTCTCTCCGAGGCGCGAACCGGGCTGATCCTATGTCTTACCGGAATTTACCTTGTGTTGGCATGGGTATTTGCGAGCTGGACGCGACCATTGGTTGTCATGGCAATTATTCCTTTTGGGTTGGTAGGGGCAATCTGGGGCCACTACATTTGGGGCGTGCCGCTCAGTATGTTCACCGTAGTCGGACTGTTGGGCATGACTGGAATTATCATCAACGACTCTATTGTTTTGGTGACTACAATCGATGGCTATCAGCAAGAGCGTGGACTTGTACCGTCAATTGTCGAGGGCACCGCAGATCGTTTGCGGCCAGTGATGTTGACAACCCTGACAACGGTTCTGGGGCTTACGCCTTTGCTTTACGAAAGCTCTCAACAAGCACAGTTCTTGAAGCCTACGGTAATCACGTTGGTTTACGGCCTAGGGTTTGGGATGCTCTTGGTCCTATTGCTCGTACCTGCGCTTTTGGCGATCCTGAACGATGTTTCGCGACCTATGATCGCGATGCGTCGCGCGATGAGGGCACCGGACAGAGTTGTGAGAGGTGCAGTCGCGGCAACGGCCTCTGCTTTATTCCTGTGGCTGGTCGCTTCAATGGTTTGGCCCGCCTTAACCGGCACGCCAATTGGTTTTTTGTCCGGGTTTTACCCAGGCGATGAAGGGTTAACCATTCTTCGACTGGGCTTTGGTATTTTCGCGGCAGGTGCAGCAATTATCCTGATCTTGGGTGTGACAATCTCAGGAATGCTTTACGGGCGCTTATCAGGCCGCGCGGGCACCTAATTCAGCCGCATGGCCTGCGCAAGCAACTCTGGCACCCGTTCGTTCATTTGCAGGTCTCCAATAAGGATTTTCTGAATTGGAAACCAGCGTGCGTCACGAGCATCGTCAGCGGCAACTGGCGCTCCGGACAAATACCGACACATAACGCCGACCAGCAAATAGTGCGATTGCACTCGCCCAGCCGCGTCGCGACCTAATAAATCCAGATTGTCGATATAGCTATCCGGCCGCGCAGTAACCCCGGTTTCTTCCAGCAACTCTCGCGCCGCTGCCTCGAGAACAGTTTCGCCCCATTCTACGTGGCCGCCCGGAAACCCCCACAACCCTTGGTCCGGCTGCTTTTTACGCTGGACCAACAAAACCTGATCCTGGTGTAGCACCACGGCCAGGGCACCAATTTTAGGGACGGGGTTCATTTGGTCAGCCTGCGTCGCACCCAATGATATCAACCGCATGGCTTGCGCCCAAAACAGTGATTCTAACTTCGGATCGATCCAATGCGAACGGACCGCCCGAGACATTCGTTACCTCGGTTCGGGCAATCAAAGTGTTGCCATCGCGTTTTGTTTCCGCTTGCGAAGCCCAAAGCAATGGGTTTCCGGGTTCGATCACTGCGAATTCGGCACCGCCAGCCGAAGGCATCGTAACATGGGCTTCGATTTGCATTCCATCGGTAGTCGGCTTCAAGTGACAGGATGCGGCGGCAACGCCAGCTTCTCGCGCGGAAAACGGGCGTTGGGCCAATGCCGCGGCAATAGCAGGGTTCCTAGCGGCCTGGGCGTCCAGCGTGTGATCAAAACCCAAACGGCCCGGGACACAGACATCTTTGCACACACCCAAATCCATCTCGCCACGCAAGCGAACTGGCTTTGCCGGGTTTTGCGGTGTGATTTCAACAGGCAAGATCAATTGATTCTCATAGCCAATGGATTGCAGGCCATTTTGGTCGAAAACAAGCGGAGCAGGCCAGGTTATCTCGACATCGCCAACATTGCGCGAACGACTCCAATCGAACTGCGGTGGAATTCCCGCGTCGCCGGGAGCGCGCCAATATGTTTTCCAACCATCTTTGAGTTTCAATCGAAGTGCGCCCTGATATGTCCCTTCGGGCGTTCTGCCGCCATCCAAGATTTCCAATTGAACCAACTGATCCATGCCTTGCGCAAAGGCAGACGTTGCAAGGCAAAGGTTTGCCGTAAGTGCTATTGCGGTTGGTTTCCAGAAACTCATCATAATCTATAAATGCGCATTGTTGGCAGGATTGCCAAGTCACGTTCAGGTCAGTGGGGTGAAATGTGTCTGATTCCCCTCAGATCACTTGCCATTTCCTGCGATACAGGGCCATTGTTGACAGGCAGCCGAGAAACGAGACGCCTTCAAATGGACCTGACCGGAAAACTGCTGATTGCAATGCCTGGCATGGGCGACCCAAGGTTTGAGCATGCGGTAGTCTATATTTGCAGCCATGCCGACGATGGAGCAATGGGGCTTATCATCAACAAACCGTCGGATCTTCGCATCAAGACTTTGTTGCAGCAACTCGAAATTCCTTGCCGCATACCTGTTGTTGGCGAACGGCTGGTTCATTTTGGCGGGCCTGTCGAGATGTCACGCGGATTCGTGCTTCATTCCGCAGACTACGAGGCTAACCTGCACTCAATGCAAATCAGCTCTGACTTTAGCATGACTGCGACCTTGGATGTGCTTGAAGATTTAGCGTCTGGGACAGGGCCTCTGAATGCAATGGTGGCATTGGGATATTCAGGATGGGGACCGGATCAGCTTGAGGATGAGATTGCCATGAATGGGTGGCTTACGACCGATGCCAGCCCAAAGTTGGTTTATGACCTGCCCGATGATGAAAAATGGGAAGCTGCGTTGGCGACTTTGGGCGTTGACCCTCTAACTTTATCAGCCAGCGCTGGCCGGGCTTAGCTTCGAGGGGCTGCTGCCCGTCGCAGGCGGTCATTTATTGCTTTGCCAAGACCGATTTCCGGGATCGGAGACACTGCAATCGGGCGGCGTGACTTATCCAGTTCGTGCAGGCAGGCAAACAAGTTTGCGGCAGCTTCGTTCAAGTTGCCGTCCGGTGACAGGTTCATGTCACAGACCACCTCTCCGAAACCGAGCAACACTTCGCCGCCTTGCTGTGACTCGGCATTCAGGCGAACCGAAGCATCGGGGGCATAATGGGACAGTAATTGTCCCGGAGCGGTAAGTGGTTCACCGGGCTCGCGCAGATGGAGCCGGTTACCCAGAGCCGATTCGATACCTTCCAAGGCTACTCCACCCGGGCGCAGTAAGGTTGGTGTGCCGGCAAGCCCAATTATGGTTGATTCCAAACCCACTCCGCAGGGGCCGTCATCCAGGACCGCGGTTATGCGACCATCTAAACCGGCGAGAACATGAGCGGCGGTCGTTGGGCTGATTCGGCCTGAAGGATTTGCTGAAGGGGCCGCGACAGGTGCATCCAAGGTTTTCAAAAGTGCACGCGCTGTGGGGTGGGCTGGAACGCGAACGGCCAGCGTGTCTAACCCTGCAGTAACCAGTGAGGACACTCCGCCTCCTGCCTTTAAAGGAAGAACAAGCGTCAAGGGGCCGGGCCAGAACTGTTCCGCCAGACGCTCGGCTTCATCCGACCATTTAACATAGCGTTGTGCTGCCTCGACCGATGAAACGTGAGCGATAAGGGGATTGAAGCTGGGTCGCCCTTTGGCCGCGTATATTGCAGCCACAGCTTCGCCGTTCCGCGCGTCGCCGCCCAGGCCATAAACCGTCTCAGTCGGGAACGCGACCAAAAGACCCTGCCGCAGGTAATCTGCGGCCTGTTCCAATCCTGCTGGATCGGCGGACAAATACTCTGTGCGGTAAGGGATCATTTGTGGTGACGCCGCGTTTTGGTTGATTGCAACATAGGGACAGGTAGGTAATCGTTCCAACCCAGATGAATAATTATGCGGCTTGCGGATTCCAAGCCCACGCGTAAAACCCGAGAGAAGCCATGCCTTATCGCGCCCCAATCTCCGATTATCAATTCCTGTTAGACAAAGTGGTCGATTTTGATCAGATCGCCGCCACAGAGACGTTTTCGGAGGCCAGCGCCGATGTGGTCAGCGCGATCCTGTCCGAGGCTGGCAAGATGTGCGAAGAGGTTATGGCTCCTCTGCAACGCCCCGGTGATCTCGAACCGGCGCGTCTGGAAAACGGCGTTCTTAGAACCTCGCCCGGTTACGCAAACGGCTGGAAAGCGATCGCAGAAGGCGGCTGGATCGGAATGAGCGGCGACCCTGAATACGGTGGCATGGGTTTGCCAATGACGGTCACGACAGCGGTTAACGAAATGATGAGCGCGGCCTGTCTTTCACTTCAATTGGCGCCATTGATGACGCAAGGCCAGATCGAAGCATTGGAAAACCACGCCAGTGACGCGCTGAAAGAGCTTTACTTGCCTAAGATGATGGCGGGTGACTGGTCTGGCACCATGAACCTGACTGAACCACAGGCTGGATCTGATGTAGGAGCGCTGACCTCTAAAGCCGAACCCAACGGCGACGGCACATATGCCGTAACCGGGCAGAAAATCTACATCTCGTGGGGCGATAATGACTTTTGCGAGAACGTCTGCCATCTGGTACTTGCCCGGTTGCCGGATGGTGTCCCGGGAACCAAGGGAATTTCGCTGTTTCTGGTGCCAAAGTTTATTCCCGATAGAAACGGCAACCCCGGTGTTGCAAACGATCTGAAGGTCGTTTCGCTCGAGCATAAAATGGGCCTTCACGGCTCACCCACATGCGTGATGCAATATGACGGGGCCAAGGGTTGGCTTGTGGGGAAGGAACATGGTGGCATGGCCGCGATGTTCACCATGATGAACAATGCGCGTCTGGGTGTCGGCGGGCAAGGTGTCGGTGCGGCTGAAGGCGCTTATCAGCACGCGCTGGGATATGCGCTGGAACGCAGACAAGGCAAAACGCCGTCCGGTACCATCATTGATCACGCGGATGTGCGCAGAATGCTAATGGAGATGCGAGCCGATGTATTTGCCGCGCGCGCCATTCTGTTGGCTAACGCGGCGGCCATTGATCTGGCGCAGGCGACTGGGGACCAGGAATGGGCCGCGCGTGCGGCTCTGTTGACGCCGATTTGCAAGGCATTCGGAACGCAAACCGGAATGCGAGTAGCTGAAACCGGGGTGCAAGTGCATGGTGGTATGGGTTACATCGAAGAAACCGGTGCAGCGCAATACTATCGAGATGTCCGAGTGACCGCGATTTATGAGGGGACGAACGGCATTCAGGCAATGGACCTTGTCGGGCGGAAAATGATGGATGGTGGCGAGGCAGCTTCAAACCTGCTGGACGAGATTGAGGATCAGGCAGAACGGGCACGCGCGGTTCTACCTGAATTGGCGGGTCCTGTGTGGGAAGCCACTGAATCGTTGCGGGAAACAACGGAATGGTTGGTTTCGCAAATTGAAATGAACGAGCGATTTGCTGGCGCAGTGCCCTATCTGCAAGCATTTGCCCGCGTATTGGGTGGGCATTACCATCTGTCCGCAGCCTTGGCCGATCCGGATGGGCCGCGGGCGAAGCTGGCGCGTTTTTATATTAATGCATTGCTGCCGGAACATGTTGGACTTTTGGCGCAAACCCAAAATGGGGCTGGCGATCTCTATGCGTTAAACGCAGAAGAGTTGGCAGTCTGATGGACGGGGACGTGCCCATCACGATACGTTATCCTTGGACCGAACCACCTGCACCCGGTGAGTGGACCCAGATAGCTGAAGGGGTTCTATGGATAAGGCTTCCGCTGCCGATGGCGTTGGATCATGTGAATGTCTACGCTCTTGATGATGGCGATGGGTGGACAGTGGTTGACACAGGGATGTCCTCGAAAAAGACACGCCTGATTTGGGAAAGACTAATGGCGGGGCCATTGTCCGGTCGGCCAGTAAATAGGGTTGTTGTCACGCACCACCATCCGGATCATGTCGGAAATGCCGGATGGTTCCAGACCGAACACGACGCGGAACTGGTGGCAAGTCGCACTTCGTGGCTGTTTGCACGAATGCTGACTTTAGACGAGCAGGAAAGTTGGCCACAGGAGACTCTGGATTTCTATCGCAGCGCCGGCATGGCCACCGAAGTTCTGTCCAAACGAAAGGCAGATAGGCCTTTCAATTTTGCAGATGTTGTCTATCCCATGCCACTAGGCTTTACCCGGATCAAACAGGGCGATGTCATTCATATGGGTGGCCGGGACTGGGATGTTCACATGGGCAACGGGCACGCCCCAGAACACGCAACATTCTGGAGCCGCGACGATAACCTCGTGCTTACGGGCGACCAAATCCTAAGTTCGATCAGTTCGAACCTTGGCGTATACGCAACCGAACCCATGGCCGACCCTGTTTCGGATTGGCTAGAGGCGTGCGAGCGGTTGGAAACTCTAGCCCGGCCCGATCATTTGGTGCTGGGGGGGCATAAATTGCCTTTTGTCGGTCTTCCGACTCGAATGCGTCAGCTAATAGAAAATCATCACGGCGCGCTAGAGCGTTTGCTTTCTGATCTGGACAAACCAAAAGCAGCAGCAGAATGTTTCCCGGCTTTGTTCAAGCGTCCGATCAAGGACGGCGAATATGGGCTGGCCCTTGTAGAAGCGGTTGCACACTTGAACCATCTTTACCACATTGATGCGGTCACCCGAACGCGTCGCGCGGACGGGGCTTGGGAATATCTGCGCAAAGGTTGATGGAAATGCAGGACAAGATTGAAACATCGGCGGAGGCAGCCGAATCTGCCGCGTTGCCAAGATGTTACGAGGTGCACGCGAATTCCGAAGTGGATTCTGGTTCGAAAGAGCTTCCCAAGCCATTGCAGGAACCGGTCGAAACCAAAAGTCCTGCCAGATGGGCTTATGAACGCTTGATCCTTTACATCCAAAACTTTGAAAAAACGCTGGACGGTGACCATGAGGTGGCGATGGGTTTCACGGGTGGTGATACAGGCGTGATGAGAATCGAAGGCATGGGCTACTTCGACCCTGATATCATAACCTTTTATGGCTCGGATGGCGGCAACGCACGAAGTCAGTTGGTGCAGCACGTGAGCCAGCTAAACGTGATGCTGCGGGCGTTACCAAAATCTGTTGACGACAAGCCAGCCAATCGCATCGGTTTCCGGTTGGCCGCTGATCTGGAAGAAAACTGACAGTCTGACTTGCAATTCCAGTTCACGCAGCCTTGAATGAATGGATCATTCAGGAGGGCGCAGCTTGACCAATTTCTCCGCTGTAACAAATGCCTACACTGGTTCCTGGGCGCGGAGACTTGTCTTTGTCCCAGTTTATGTAGCCGTAAGACTTTTGTTGGTAGCTTTGATAGCGCCAGGTATTGCCATGGCCGTCAATTTGGCGGTCTCGCTGTCGGATCAAGCTGCGTTGACCGATCAAGACATTGCAATGTTCCTGTTATCACCAGCTGGATTTATTGCGGCCGTTGTCGTGCTCAGCTTGTTTCTGCTGGCCGAGGTTTTCGTTTTTGCGGTGATGGCCGGGTCCCTGCGTATGGGCGAGGAAGACCCATGGCGTGCAGGACGTTCTGCGGTCACCCTCATCCTTTCACGCTTGCCTGCTTTGTTCGGATTCGCTGTGCGCCTGATTTTACGTGTCCTTTTTTTGGCCGTGCCCTTCGTCGCAGCAGCAGGGTTGGTCGCGTGGTGGACGCTGACCGAATATGATATCAACTACTATCTAACATTCCACCCTCCGGCATTCTGGGTGGCTGTGATTTTGATTGGGCTTATCGTTCTTGCGCTGGCATGGGTTTTGATCCGCAGGTTGTCGGCCTGGGCGCTGGGCCTGCACTTGGTGCTGTTCGAGAATTCGGGTTCCGCTGCCACATTTTCGGAAAGTGCGCGACGGATGGAAGGCAAGCGGGGTCGCTTGAAGATCGAACTTGCCATCTGGCTGGCAATTCGACTTGTTATCGCCGCGGCGATTGCCTTTGTTGCTGGCCTTTTGTTTGCGCTCGTCCCATTGCAAGAGGGGGTCAACCTCAGGTTTGCACTGACCCTCAGTTTGATCGTTGCCGGCCTTTGGTCTTTGGCTGGACTAGTTTTAGCAGCCACAGCGCTGGGCGCTTTGGCGGTTGTATTGGATGATTTTTTCGAGCCGAATTTCGAAACGCCGTTGTACCCTGCATCCAGTAGCATGCGCCGGCCAGTTCTGGTAACCGTTACCATCGCTGTCGCGGCAGTCTTGATTGGTCTTTGGTCCGGTCAGGCCCTGTTAGAACGTATTCAGGCACCGGATCACGCCGAAGTCATTGGCCACCGCGGCGCCGCTGCCTTGCGCCCTGAAAATACGATGGCTGCCGTCGTTAAGGCCATCGAAGATGGGGCGGATTGGGTCGAGATCGACGTTCAGGAAACTGCCGACGGCGTTGTGATTGTCGCTCATGATAGCGATTTTATGAAATTGGCAGGCGTTGACCTAAAGGTCTGGGATACCACCATGGAAGATGTATCAGAAATCGACATCGGCAGCTGGTTTGATCCGGAATACGCGTCGGAACGTACTCCGACCCTGATTGATGTTCTCACGGCAGCAAAGGGCAAGGCCAAGGTCATCATCGAACTTAAATATTATGGCCACGATGTCGATCTGGAAAACCGCGTGGTGAATGTTGTTGAAGAGCTTGGAATGCAGGAAGATATAGCGACAATGTCTCTAAAGTACCCTGCAGTCCAGAAAATGAAGGCGCTGCGCCCCGATTGGAGAGCTGGAGTTCTGGCCGCAACCGCTGTGGGGGACTTGAGTGGGTTGGATGGCGATTTTGTTGCCGTGAATGCGGCA